>JAYUCQ010000341.1:0-9457 GCA_043740265.1 Hyphomicrobium sp. | reverse complement strand
TTGTTGAAAATATCCTGCGCTGTCAAAGACCAGCCTGACGTTGGCGAATGCGTGCGCAACGACAGCGATCGCGCATCCTTCGGGTTGAATTCCTGCTTCATGAGTTTCGCCCACAGCAGCCGGGCGGCGCGCATCTTGGCAATTTCCATGAAGTAGTTCATGCCAATCGCCCAGAAGAACGACAAGCGGGGCGCAAACGCGTCCACGTCCATGCCGGAGGCGACGCCAGCGCGCACGTATTCGATGCCGTCGGAAATGGTGTAGCCGAGTTCGAGGTCGGCGGTCGCACCGGCTTCCTGCATGTGATAGCCGGAAATCGAGATCGAATTGAACTTCGGCATATGCTCGGCGGTGTAGGCAAAAATATCTGAAACAATGCGCATCGAGGGCAATGGCGGATAGATGTAGGTGTTGCGCACCATGAACTCTTTCAGAATGTCGTTCTGAATGGTGCCCGCAAGTTTCGACGGCGGAACGCCTTGCTCTTCGCCCGCAACGATGAACAGCGCGAGGATCGGCAGCACGGCGCCGTTCATGGTCATCGACACAGTCATATCGGCAAGCGGAATGCCGTCGAACAGCGTCCGCATGTCGTAGATGGAATCGATCGCGACACCGGCCATGCCAACGTCGCCTTTGACGCGTGGGTGATCGCTGTCGTAGCCGCGATGCGTCGCCAGATCGAATGCGATGGAGAGGCCCTTCTGACCGGCGGCGATGTTGCGGCGATAGAAAGCGTTGCTGTCTTCCGCTGTTGAGAAGCCGGCGTATTGGCGGATGGTCCAGGGCTGCAACGCGTACATCGCCGGGTAGGGACCACGCACATAAGGCGCGATGCCGGGCAGCGTGTCGAGGAAATCCAGACCAGCGGTATCATCGCCGGTATAAACCGGTTTCACCGGAATGCCCTCGGGCGTCTCCCAGATATGGCCCTCGGGAACGTTGGCGGTACTCTTTGGCACCGGCGCGTCGAGGTCAACTTTGGTGAAATCAGGGATCGAGGACATGCGGCTCTTCCAGATGGGCGTGGCATTAACCCTAGGGCGGATATCAAGATATTTTTGCTAGCATGCTCAGGCGGTTTTGGCGATGCGGCGAAGACCCTCAAAAACTGCCGCAATGTCCGCCGACAAGGGTCTAGGGCCGCTCCGGCGAGGGATCAGATATGCAACGCAAAGTTCATCCGCGCTGGGACAGCGCCGCCCGGCTGTGGGCGCCGCTGGCTCGCTGTATTGACTGGGAAGCGCGGTTAGGCGCGCGGGCCGAAGCGCACGGACCAGCCGCCCACTTTGCCTATGAGTTTGTGCGTTTCGGCGTCAAGCAAGCCTGGGCCTGTCTGTTCGGCGCCTTGATGCTGGGGTTGCTGATTGCGACGCATCTTTACTACCCCAAGTCTGCGCCGCTCGCCCGCTACGATTTTCTGGTCATCGCGGCAGTCACTATCCAAGTGGCCATGCTGGCGTTCAAGCTGGAGACGTTTGAAGAAGCCAAGGTCATTTTCATCTTTCATGCCGTTGGCACGGTGATGGAAATTTTCAAGACGTCGGCGGGGTCGTGGATTTATCCAGAGCCAAGCTTGTTGCGCATCGGCGGCGTGCCGCTGTTTACGGGCTTCATGTACGCCGCGGTTGGATCATATATTGCGCGCTGCTGGCGCCTATTTGATTTTCAATTTACGCGGCACCCGCCGATGTGGGCGCTGGGGCTGTTAGCCGTGGCAATCTACGCCAACTTCTTTGCCCACCATTTCGTCTGGGACGCGCGGCCTGTGTTGTTCCTCGCAGCGGTGTTGCTGTTCGGGCCGTGCTGGATCTATTTCAAAGTCTGGGAACGCCATCGGCGTATGCCACTGCTGCTCGGGCTCGTCCTTGTTGCGGTCTTTATTTGGCTTGCCGAAAACATCGGCACGTTTACGTCTGCCTGGGTCTATCCCAGTCAGAAGCAGGTGTGGCACATGATCGGCATTGGCAAACTCGGGGCGTGGTTTCTGCTGATGATCATTTCGTATGTGCTGGTTGCGTGGCTGAACAAGCCACAGTCGTATACAGCGGACAGTTGATCATTGCGCGGCGGCCTTAGTGCCCGCCTTTGTCGCCCCAAAGCTGCTTTAACCGCGCATCACGTCCGCAGCCGGCGCGATAGAATTTATAGCGGATCGGATTGGTCTTGTAGAAATCGGGATCGGGCGCTGGCGTAAAAGCGGAGGCTGCGTTGATTTCGACAATAACGGGCTCCTTAAACTTCTTGCTGTCTTCGATGGCCTTTTTGCTTTCTTCGGCCAGCTTTTTCTGTTCGTCATTGTAGACGAAGATGGCAGGGCGGTACTGGCTGCCGCGATCGCAGAACTGGCCGCTACCGTCGAGCGGATCGACGTTGAGCCAGTAAGTATCCAACAATTCTTTGTAGGTAACGACAGCGGGGTCATAGGTGACGTTGACCGCTTCGGCATGACCCGTAGCTCCAGAGCTGACCTCTTCATAGGTCGGCTTTTCGGTCTTGCCGCCCATGAACCCCGGTGTTGTTTCAAGCACACCCTTGACGCGATCGAAATCGCTTTCAACGCACCAATAGCATCCGGCTGCGAACGTTGCGATTTGGGTCGCGGGCTTCGCGGCGTCGGCGGCTGACGCGGGCGAGAGCCAAGCGAAAAACACGAGAACCGATAAAATTTTGGCAGTGCGCGACATGACAACCTCTCGGGTAAAAGAAGCCCTTCCTCCGCGTTGCAGCGAAGGAAGGGAGTGTGTGAGGGAACGGCACGGGGGAATGCGCCCCTCACCTCAACTCTCTCCAGCAGGGAATGGACCAGAGAGAGGATCGGAACAGTTAACCGGCAGCCTTTGGTATGAACTTCATGGAGACGCCGTTCATGCAATAGCGCAGCCCAGTCGGCTTCGGGCCATCCTCGAAGACGTGACCGAGGTGACCGCCGCAGCGGCGGCAGTGCACTTCTGTGCGCGTCGAGAAGAAGCTTTTGTCGACGGACGTGCCAATGGCGTTGTCGAGCGGCTTGAAGAAGCTCGGCCAGCCGGTGCCGCTGTCGAACTTGGCATCCGACGAATACAGCGGCAGATCGCAAGCGGCACAATTGTACATGCCTGGGTCGTAGGTCTTGTCGAGCTTCGATGTGCCCGCGCGTTCTGTGCCGTGCTTACGCAGCACTGCGAACTGCTCAGGCGTCAGGACTTTTTTCCATTCTTCTTCGGTTTTCATGATCTCGAACCTTTCTGCCGTCGCCTCGGCTGGCTCCGCGGCGCTCGCCGCCAGTTTAAACGCTGGAAGCGATCCGGCGAGTGCGAGGCTCAACTTGGTAAAGTCGCGACGGGAATACATGTGCGTTTCCTCTAGATAGGCAGTAATTCTGTGGTTTGCCGTCCGGCCCAGCCCGCGCCAAACCGTCTTTGCTGCCTGTTACATACGCTTTGCGGGTGGCTGGTGTTTCGTGGCTATCGAGAAAATTGGTCACAAAACCGTGCGCAAAATGACGGCCCCGTAAGCTTGGCCCGTACGCGTGGCCGAAAGCGGAGGCGATAGGGACCGCCCGTCAAGCCCCGCCTTTAAGTCGTGGCCTTTATCTCGATTTCCTTGTCGAGCGTGATTTCCTCTGGGCTGAGGCGGCAGCGATAGGCCAGCATTTCAACACCGGCGGCCTTAGCTTTAACAAAAGTCGCTGCGTAAAGCGGATCGACGTCCCGGGCGAGATCAAAGCGCGTCGCGTCCCGGCGCTGCACCAGATACAGCATGACCGCGCGATGCCCTTCGGCGACCATGTTGGACAATTCTTCGAGATGTTTGACGCCGCGCTCGGTCTTGCTGTCGGGAAATTCGGCAAGGCCAGGTTTGCGCATCAGGTGCACGTTTTTGATTTCGACGTAACAAGTGCGGCCGCCAGCACCGCTCTCGAGCAGAATGTCGATGCGGCTGTTGGCACCGTATTTGACTTCGCGGCGCAGCGAGCCGAAGCCTTTCAGGTCAGCGATCCGTCCTGCCTCTATGGCCTCCGCTACCAGTGCGTTCGGGTGATTGGTATTGATGCCGACAAGCGTCGGCCCCTTGCCGATGTCGGTTTCGATCATCTCCCAGGTGTGGCGGTATTTGCGTGTCGGGCTATCGCTTTCCGACAGCCAGACCCGCGAGCCGGGTGCCGTCAGCCCCATCATCGAGCCGGTGTTTGGGCAAGTGGCTGTAATGGTTTCGCCGGTCGCCAGCGTCACGTCGCACAGGAAGCGCTTGTAGCGCTGCACCAGCTTGCCGGGGATCAGGGGATTAGCGAATTTCATGAGAGCGGTGATACCCGCCCGGATCCCCCAATCGCAACTGCGAAGTGATAGGATATTGGCAATCGAGTCGCTTCCGGAGGCTTGCCGTGCCGCTGATCCGCTGTTTCTGCGCCCTAAGTGCTGCATTGTTTTTGAGCGGTGCCGCGCTGGCCACTGAGATTGAGACCGAACGCATGACCTGGGTGGAGATCCGCGAGGCGGTCAAATCCGGCAAAACGACGATCATCATTCCAACTGGCGGTACCGAACAAAACGGCCCGCACATGGTCACTGGCAAGCACAACTTTATCGTTCGCGAGACCGCCCGCCGGATCGCGGCTGAGCTTGGCGACGCTCTGGTCGCGCCCGTCATCGCCTATGTGCCGGAAGGCGATATCGCCAAGCGTGAAGGCCACATGGCATATCCCGGTACGATCAGCGTGCCACCAGATGTGTATTCGCGTGTTCTGGAATCCGCTGCCGCCAGCTTCGCAATTCATGGCTTTACTCTGATCGTGTTCTTGGGCGACAGCGGCCCGAACCAAGCTCCGCAGCAAGCGCTCGCCGCCGAACTCTCCCGGCGCTGGGCAACGGACGGCGTGCGCGTGATCAATGCCGACACCTATTATGCGGCGAACGGCGGTGCGGAAATGCTCAAGTCCGAGGGCGAGACCGACGCAGCCATCGGAACGCATGCGGCCATCCGCGATACGTCCGAGCTGATGGCGGTATACCCGGACGGCGTTCGCATGCCTTTGCGCGCGGCTGATAAAGACGGCGTGGTCGGCGATCCGGTGCGCGCCACTGCTTTACGCGGTGTGAAACTGCTCGATCTCAAGATCTTAGCGGCTCTGGAAGATATCAAGTCTGCGCGCACAACGCCTCCACTTCCAACCGCAACTGAGGGCGTTCTTGCCCGGTTTTGGCGATGGGCGTTTGGCTGAGTCTGCCGCACTGCCGCGCACCCAATCGCACGCTATGATAAGGCCACAGGCGTAGTCAGTGGAGCCACACGTGAGCATAGCGGACGAGGTCACAGCGGCGGTTCTGGTCATCGGCGACGAAATTCTATCGGGCCGGACCAAGGATAAAAACATCGGCGCCATTGCCGATCATCTGACCGCGATCGGCATCAGGTTGAGGGAAGTGCGCGTGGTCGCCGACGACGAGGGTGAGATCGTCACTGCCGTCAATGCGCTGCGAGCGCGCTATACGTACGTTTTCACCACCGGCGGCATAGGTCCCACCCATGACGACATTACGGCTGACAGCATCGCCAAAGCATTCGGAGTCGGCATCGGCATCGATCCGCGTGCGCGTTCACTCATGCAAGCGGACTGCGACGCCCGAGGTGTTGAATTAACGCCGTCCCGGCTGCGCATGGCTCGCCTTCCTGCTGGGTCGGAACTGGTCGAAAACGCTATTTCAGTCGCGCCAGGGTTCATGATCGGCAACGTCATCGTCATGGCCGGTATTCCCGACATTATGCGCGGCATGCTGGACTCCGTCACGCCACAGCTCCAGACCGGCGCGAAGATGCTGTCCGAGACGATCCCGCTCGACAGGCCAGAAAGTCAGATCGCCGAACTATTTGCCGCTCATCAAAGGCTGTTTCCAGATGTCGCGATGGGCAGCTATCCGTCATTGCGTAACGGCCGCCCGGCAACCGATCTCGTGCTGCGTGCAACCGATCAATGCCGCCTTCATGAAGCCCGTGATACGCTCAAAATAGCCCTCGGGCTCTAGCCCAAGAACGAGCCGCCGCAGCGGTTCAATCGCAACAAAATCATGCAACACATTGAAATTGCGCGCATTGCTGCGCCGCAGCACGGTGGCAATCCGCCACGGTCACCGTGACAAGGTTAATTCATAAGGTGCGCGGGTTTGTAGGATCGTTCCTTTTGGCAATCGCTCAGGGAACCACGGAGGACAGGGCGCGTTCGCAAGCGTCAACTGCATTTCAAGGAGACGATAGATGTTCAGTGGTATGTCGCAGCGGTTGAGCCGTCTGCTTTCGGGAATAGTCGCCGCTCTCGCGGTCTCAGGATTTGTTCCCCACGCGGCCGAAGCCAAAACGCCTGGAAAGACCTACTGCTTCAACGGCGTCTGCCACCGTACGAATACGCTTCAGGAAATGGTTGAACTCGTCGGCAAGGATCAAACCTTCAAGACGTCCTTTTATGACGACTGCAAGCGTGACCGTTTTAACCCGTGCGGCTTGACGGCCTCGGGCGAGGTCTTCCACCCCAACGACGCTGATAACGCCGCCAGCCCTGTTTTTCCTGAAGGCACCGTGCTGCTGTTGCGAAATCCTGGAAACGGCGAGGCCGCCGTCGTCCGCGTCAACAACGCCGGCCCTTACTGGGGCAACCGCAAACTCGACGTCTCGCGCGGCACGGCTGAAAAACTCGGCTTTAAAAAGCGTGGTGTTGCGAACCTCGAAGTCCGCGTTTTGGCGGCCCCGAGCAAGGCAGAGGCGCGTTATAAGAAGAATCGGCGCTATGACACTGTGCCTGGTCCGATTGGCCAGTTTGCGTCCCTTGAATCCGCAAGTCTGCCGGTCATGATCGCGATGGGCAAAACGCCATCAACGCTGCGCCTTGCCTCGGCAGATGTTCCCAAAGTCCGAGATCGGTTGAGCGTCGATGCGAACAGTCCTGCCGAAGGCCTTCGCGCAGAAGCCCGTAGGGTTTACGGACTAGATCGCAGTGTCCAGCGCATCGCGCCATCTTCACTCGTTGCCCAAATAGCCCCGATCCATAAATCGCGGTCGCGCTATTGGGCTGTTTCGCAGCTGCGTTAGACGTTTTCTTAGTCGTCGGGCTCTTAATTGACGGGCATGCGCTCGCGGCGGCCAAATTCTGTGCGCGCCGCGGGTGATGTTGCTGCCTTTTCGTCAACCGGCTCCTCGACAAACAAATCATAGTGCGCGTCGAGAGCGTCAAGGAATGCGCCAGCCATGTCCATCAGCGGTCCAAGAGCCATCCGCTTGGCGATGAGAAACAGGTCGTCGATGACAAGCTGGCGCGGAGAATGAACGTTGGCGGCTTCTGGCGAGATGAGACCGCGGCTGCGGACATAGGAAACAACATCATCCCCGGTCTCGAAGTCGTCGTTGCGAGCGTCCCCGCATTCCTCAACGGCGTCGAGCAAAACCAAGGTTCCTGAGGCGAAAAGTTTTGCGACGGCGGCAAAGCGCGGGTCGATTTCGGCGAGTGCGCGCGCATGATCGCGGGCCTTGAGGGTGCGTGCGATCACCATCAGCTCCAAGCTACGCACTTGTTCGGCTAACTCGCGCTGCTCAAAGGCAAAGTCTGTATCGCCACCTTTCTGTTCGGCCAGCGCCTGCCAATCGTGGCTGCGGGCCACCAAATCTTCGCCGGCCGCCAACGCGGCATCGAGGTGATCGGCGAGCATATAAACGCTCAGCGGCGCGCGTGGCGCGTCAGTAGACATTGGAATCCCCGCAACATTACTTTGTCGTATGCAGGAGATTGAACTGATTCGCGGTCACACCCAACGCTCGGGATTGTTGCATTAAGGGCCCTGTGGGTGGGATGGGATAACATGTGAGTAAGTTGCAATGCGAGTATAAACGGGTGCCGCCAGGCAGGCTCGTCCGGCCAGCCGGGCATAGGGCACCGCCCTCAACTCCGATTGCTTCGGTCATGCGGTTGCTGTAGCCCCGCCACGGGGAGCCCAATGGCCTATTCGCTTTACATCGTCACCTGTGCCGACGGCACATATTACACCGGCATCGCGACGGATGTTGAGCGCCGGCTTCTTGAACACAATGGCGTTAGGCCGAAAGGCGCGCGCTATACGTCGGCGCGCCGCCCCGTGTCTTTGGTTTTTGAAATGCAATTTGCAACCCGGTCCGAAGCCTCGAAGGAGGAAGCCCGCATCAAGCGCCTCACACGGCCACAAAAGCAGGACCTGATCGCGGCCGCCCGGGCTGCAAAAAGTGCGCAAGGATGACCCCTTCCGTGGCGCCGTTCGATGTCATCATCATCGGTGCCGGTGCGGCAGGGTTGATGTGTGCGCTCACCGCCGGTCAACGCGGCCGCAAAGTGCTCCTGCTTGAGTACACGGACAAAGCCGGTGCCAAGATCCTGATCTCGGGCGGTGGCCGATGTAATTTCACAAATCTCGATTGTGCTCCGCCGCGGTTTTTGTCGGGCAATCCGCATTTCTGCACGTCGGCTCTGAAGCGCTATACGCAGCACGATTTCATTGCGCTGGTGCAACGCCACGGCATTGCCTTTCATGAAAAGACGCTAGGGCAATTGTTTTGCGACGGTTCGGCGCGCGCGATCGTGAACATGTTGCTTGAAGAATGCAGTGACGGCAGCGTCGACCTGAGAACCGGACAGACGGTGACGAACGTCACAAAGCCGGATCAGTTCCATATTGAAACGCAGTCGGGCAGTTTCACTGCGCCAGCGCTTGTTCTGGCAACCGGTGGTCTATCAATTCCGAAAATGGGCGCGACCGGTTTCAGCTACGACGTGGCGCGGCAGTTCGGCTTGCGCGTGACCGAAACGCTTCCCGGTCTCGTGCCGCTAAAGGCGGCACCGGAGACGGAGGGGTTCGATCCCTATTTGGCAGGCGTATCGTTGGAGGCTGTCGCTACGTGCGGGCGGCAGAATTTTCGCGAAAACATTCTTTTCACCCATCGTGGATTGTCCGGCCCGGCGATCCTGCAAATCTCGTCCTTTTGGAAAAGTGGTGAGGCCATCACGCTTGATGTTTTGCCGGATATCGACGCAGCGGCGTTCCTGATCGAGCGCAAGCGCACGCGGCCAAAAGCGCAAGCCCAATCGGTGCTGGCTGAGGTGCTGCCCAGCCGCTTGGCGGAGGTTTTTGCGCCAGCATTTCTACCGCCGGGTGAATTCGCCAACATGCCGGACCGCTTGCTTCAAGCCGCAGCGCAACGGCTCAAGCGCTGGGAGATACGGCCTCAGGCAACGGAAGGTTATGCCAAGGCTGAGGTGACGGTCGGCGGTATCGATACGCGTGAATTGTCATCGAAGACGATGCAGGCGTTGGCCGTGCCGGGGCTATACGCCATAGGCGAAGCCGTTGATGTTACCGGCTGGCTCGGCGGCTATAATTTCCAATGGGCCTGGTCGAGCGGGTGGTCAGCTGGGCAAGCGGTTTAGACTTCAACCCAGCTTCTCTTGCAATCCTTTTAACGT
>JAYUCQ010000340.1:0-3899 GCA_043740265.1 Hyphomicrobium sp. | reverse complement strand
CGGCAGCGACGATTGCCGCAATCCACTTCTCGCGCCTCGCCGAAGAGATCGTCATCTGGATGACGCCGCAGTTCGGCTTCATCACGCTCAGCGACAAGTTCACGACCGGCTCATCCATCATGCCGCAAAAACGCAACCCGGACGCGGCTGAACTTTCGCGCGCCAAGGTTGGCCGGATCGCGGGCGCGTTTCAAAGCCTTGCGATGGTGATGAAGGGGCTACCGCTCGCCTATTCCAAGGACATGCAGGAAGACAAGGAAGTTACTTTTGATGCGCTTGAAAGCCTGAAGCTTGTCATCGCCGCGATGGCCGGGATGGTTGACGATATGGAACCGGTGGCAGATGTCATGCGGGCTGCTGCCGGCCGGGGCTATTCGACCGCTACAGACCTTGCCGACTGGCTTGTGCGGGAGCTCAAAATGCCGTTCCGCGACGCGCATCATGTGACCGGGTCAATCGTGAAGGCCGCAGAGGCCAAAAGCGTAGACCTCGAACATATGCCCCTGGCAGACATGCAAAAAATCGAGCCGCGCATCACAAAAGCCGTGTTTTCGGTGCTCAGCGTTGAAAATTCGGTCAAAAGCCGGGTCAGCTATGGGGGAACCGCGCCACAGAATGTCCTCAAAATGGCGCGTCAATGGTCGAAGCGGTTGGAAAAGGAACGCGGGAGGGGCTAGAAACCTTCTGGGAGTGGTGGCCGGGTGGACCACTGGGGGATATTTCGCGTGACGAAGTTTGCCAGCGCCAAGCCATCGATGACGTTTGCAGCCGTTCTTGCAGCGGCTCTGCTTGTCAGCGCTTGCGGGACGCGCGGGCCCCTGAAGCCGCCGTCTGCCGCTGGGGCCAATGGCGAAGCGACGAAGTCGGCTGAATCGGCCGATCCAGGCTCCAATTCCGCCGCGCCTAAGAAACCGCATGAGCCGTTTATTCTGGATGGGTTGTTGCGTTGACCGGCTGACGGATTTGGCGTTCTGCCTCGCGTGTAGCCGGTCCAAATCGAACAACAAGCTTCGCCAAAGCTTCGCTGAGGATCGGCCGAAAGCCGATTGCCGGGCGTTCGACGATGAGCCACGAGAGCGCGGCGAGTGGCAGCACAATCACGAACGAGAACAAGCCTAGTGCTGGGACGCTGATGCCCGGCCAATTGTAGAGCAGCGTCTGCGTCACCGGTACGCCGTAGATGTAGACGCCGTATGACAGGTCATGGCGTGACGTGAATTGGCGCAGCCGCCCGAATGAAAACGCCGATAGCCAAAGCATTCCATATCCAAGCAGCAGTGCGGCGGCGAATTCCGTCAGCGGTGTGCCGATCGAAATTGCAAACAGCACGGCGATAAGCGAAAGCACAAATGCGTTTATGACAATGTGCTCGCGCAGCAGGTAGGCCGCAACACCGGTTCCGAAAAACAGTGCGAAATAGCGCAAACTGTCGAAGACTGTATTGCCCTCGACGAGTGCCGGATGCTTCCACAACAGAAACGCTGCGAAGCCAGCGGCAAGCGCGAGACCCAATGGACGTGGCCGATGACGGGAGAGCAAAGCCGTCCCGCCAAGCCCGAGCAGCGCGTAGCAGACGACCTCGAATTTCAGCGTCCAAAGCGACAGATTGACGATGTTGGCCATCGGCACGTGTTCGAATACGCCCGGAAGCGGCGCTGAGCCGGTCTTGAGCGCGAGCGTCAGCCCAATATAGGTCCACAGTGTTTCTGAGCTGAAATATTGCCCAGGAGAAAACGCCGAGACCAGTGGGCCAAGCACAAGCGACGTCAGCAGCACACAGGCGATAAGGCCAGGAAATATGCGCAGAAACCTGGCGCTGATAAAATCGGCTAGGCCGCGGCTTTGAGCTAGGCTTTGCGTGACTAGTATGCCGCTCAAAACAAAGAAGCCTTGCACAGCGTGTTGGCCCGATGTGTAGCCGGTGAATTGCAAAACGGGGTCAGCGGTTGGCGTACCGGCGTGCATCATGAAGACGTGCGCGACGACGACAGTGCTTGCGAGCAACAGCCGCATCACGCCGAAGCTGTTATTTTCGCGGGGCAGAATCTCCCCGAGCTTCGGTCCCTGGATGCCCGGCCAGCGGGTACCGTCAGTCGTCAACGTCGTCCGCCTCCGTGCTTGTGGGTGTGACCGGGCGCGTGCCATGCAAGATCAGCCTCGGGTATCAGGGCTTCGCTGTCCAGGCGGCAAAAGTTACCCGGGGTAGTGCGAGAGTTCGAGGTAACCCTAATCCGGTGCATGGCGTGCGTCTCCGGCGCGGTCTGCGGTCTAACCATCGTGCGGCCACGGTTGCGGGGCAGCTTCTGCTAAGTTCAGTATCGCAGCGGTGAGCTCGCATATGACAATCAAATTCGATCACCCAGCTTTCATTCTTGCCACTCTTGCAGCGGTATCCGGCGGCCTCGGCACGTTTGGTTTGGGAGTCGGCATTGGCGACGCGCCGCATCCCGGCCTGCATATGGTCCTGGCAGGCGTGTGGTTCGGTCTGGTCGTTGGCTATGGCGTTTGGCAATGGGGCAACCAAACTTCTGATAACAAATCTGGGTCCGCGGCCGCGATTGCACTAGCTGGTACATGGATCGGGTGGGAAGCGGCCGTCAACTTGGCCCTGCAGCTGGATTCGAACTGGCTGAAGGCGACTGCTGTGCCCGAGGGCTGGCGCATGTTCGTGAGCGGTTTTCTAGCGGGCGGGCTCGGGGCGTTGGTGACGTGGGCAGGAGCGGCCTGTTGTACGCCGAGGCTCCGGCGGTTGCCGATGGCCGCCGCAACAACGACTGTTGGCGCTCTCTTCGGCCTGCTTCTGCCGCTGACCAACAACTACGATAGTTCGGCCGTTCTGCTGCTGCCTTGGCAGATCGCCGTGGCGGCTGTGCTTGGAATGAGCCTCGCGCGTCCGCAAAGCTATAGCGGCACCCCCTTGTCCCGTTTGCGGTTCCAGCTAAAAGCGGGGGAAAACTCGCACCCCGCGGCGGGCGCGAGGAACGAGGTTCGCGAGGCGCAACAAAAGAAATGCACCACTTCCACTACCTCAACGGTCAGCTTCACGCCGAAGATGTCTCAATCGCGAAAATCGCTGAGCAAATCGGCACGCCGTTTTATGTCTATTCAAACGCAACTCTGGAGCGGCACTATCAGGTGCTGGCCAATGCCTTTGCCGGTCAAGACGCGCTGATCTGTTTTGCCGTTAAAGCCAATTCCAACCAAGCGGTGCTGACGACAATGGCGCGGCTGGGCGCGGGCATGGATGTCGTGTCGGAGGGCGAATTGCGCCGGGCACGGGCCGCTGGCGTTCCGGCCAACAAAATAATCTTCGCCGGCGTTGGCAAGACGCGCGAAGAAATGGCCTATGCGCTGGGTGAAGGCATTCACGGCTTCAACGTCGAAAGTGAGCCGGAATTGCTGGCGCTGAGCGAGGTCGCAACGGGGCTCGGCAAGACCGCGAAAATCGCCATCCGCGTCAACCCCGATGTTGATGCAAAGACGCACGCCAAAATTTCAACCGGAAAGTCTGAAAATAAATTTGGTGTGCCCTATGAGGACGCGCGCGCACTCTATGCCGAAGCTGCAAAGCTGCCGGGTATTAAAATCGCCGGTATCCATATGCACATCGGCAGCCAGATTACCGATTTGCAGCCGTTCCGCGATGCCTTCCGTTTGCTGCGTGACTTGGCCCTTTCATTGAAGGCCGACGGCATCACGCTTGAGCACCTCGACATCGGTGGCGGTCTCGGCGTGCCGTATCGCGGTTCGAACGACGTGCCGCCGCACCCGGATGAATACGCGGCCGTCGTCAAGCAGCAGCTCGGCGATCTCGGTTTGAAACTGGCGCTAGAGCCGGGCCGGATGATTGTCGGCAATGCCGGCATTCTGGTCAGCAAAGTGACTTATGTGAAGGAAGG
>JAYUCQ010000339.1:0-3904 GCA_043740265.1 Hyphomicrobium sp. | reverse complement strand
TTTCTTCGAGCACGATGGCCTTTTCCTGCTCGACGCGGCCCATCCAGGAATGCGGATTGGGCTTCGACGGATCAGCGGCTGTAGACAAGCGCGTGTCGCGTTCACGCATGAGGCTTCCGGATTGGGCGTTGAGATCGGCTTTGCGCGCCGGAGCGGCTGCGATGCTCGCGCCGCCGCGATACAGTTGACCGCTCGCATACCCACCAACAGCGCCAAGGGCATCAACAGGTGACGCTGCCGGTGGCGCAGGCGGCGCAACCGCTGCGACTTTGTCTTCGGCAGGCGTCGCGGCGGGTGCGGTTATTTGTTCGCTAGGCTGGCCGCGCGCACTTACTTCGTCACCTATTGCAGCTTTGTCATTGGCCCTTGTCTTCAGCCGGGCGTCAGCGCCGCTCGGCGGCACGGGGGAGGACGATACTTGTGCGGGAGAAGGTTCGGTCGCCAGCGCGGGCGCTTCGACTTTTGGCTTCGCAACTTCGCCCATCGCCAGTTTCGGTCCCTCATCAATCGCAGCACCACCCGCGGCACTGTTCGAAGGCGCAATTGTTTTTGCGATCGTTACCGGTTGCGGCACACCAACCTTATTCAACTGCTGAAATGCAAACGGCGCGGCGATGACCATTGCGGCGACGGAGGCTGCAATCGCTTGCGAAGAACGCGATGAGAGATACATGCGGAAACTCCTCTTTGTGTGAGACGTTTCCATCTGACGCAGAGGCAGTGCTTTTCCTTTGGGCGCTCCTTGCATTTGCGCATCCGACTCTGCTGACGCGAAACCGGCGGGATGCGCGGCCTCGAACACCGCCATCGCCGCATCGAGCGCAGCACGCTTCGCAGTTTCGCGCGGCGCAGGCACCGGCAAATCCTTCAATCTCTCGAGGTCGCGTTCGGTCATAACCTCTAGCCCACTGCCTCTAGTAAAGTTTTCAATTTCTTTTTTGCTTCGTGCACGTGCCACGACACCGTTTTTTCAGAACAGCCCATGAGGTGCGCCGCTTCGGCGTGGCTCATGTCCTCGCCGTAGACCCATAATACCGCGTCACGCTGTCGTGGTGGCAGTCCACGCACGGCAGTCCACATCTCTTGGCCGATGACGTCATCTGCAGCGGAACTGCCAACTTCGGCGTCAATCAGCCTTATGATCTCAGACGGTTCAACGGCGACCATCCTTTGGCTGCTGCGCAAGTGATCGAGCGTTGTCGTGTAGGCGATGCGGTGTAGCCAAGTGGTGAACGCCGCGTCGCCGCGATAATTTTTGATCGCGCTGGCAAGTTTCACGCAAACATCTTGGGCGATGTCCTCGGCCCTGTCGCGCGATCCCGACCAGCGCCAGGCGAGACGGTGAATGCGATCATAGTGCCGCTCAATCAAAGCCGCGACAGATTGCCGGCATCCGCCCGCAGCCTTGGCCGCGAGCCTTGCATCGGTCTCAGATTGCTCTGCGGCTTGTTGCTGTGCGGTTTGCACCCGGGAGGCCCGCGTTTGATGACGTCTTTCCAATGAGACGCGCTGACTTTGGGTTTCCTTGGGCCGGGGGCGGAAATTATTTTCGAGGTTAACCGGTGTGCCTCATGGCAAACAAGGCGTTCCGGTAAAAATGCAAAGTGTTCCGGCTGGCCCCGTCAGGCAGCGTTCTTCGGTGTTGTCGGCGCGGGCCCAGTTCGCGTACTTGGTGCCAAGCCCGGGCGTACGCCGCACTTTAGCGCGCCAATTGGCACGGGCCTTGGTTTTGGCGATCCACACGAAGCGGGATTGTTCGCCGCGGGCTTCGACTGCGGTGCCGGCGCATGCCGCCGCCACAGCAGCAGCTGGACCGAGTGCCGCAAATGAAACGCCCAAAAAAGCGATAGCAAAGACATGCGTTTTCATTTGAGCTCCCGTTCGACCGCCGTCTCGAAGACGCACTGCGACTCGCCGGCGATGCTCGGCTAGGATATCGACGAATGCAAGCCGGTCGCGGCGCACTACGACTTCGCATCCGGATTTGGCAATGATTGGCAAAGAAATGAGGTCTCAGAATTGAGTCAGGAAATTTATGGTCGCGTAGGGCGTCAATTCCTTGTCGATGTCGTTATTTGTGCCGTTGATATTGTCAATTTTTTCGTTCCAGGGATCGCGCATCCTTTGGGCGACGCCACCCGCTACCGAGATTTCGCCGCCTAGCCACTCATATCGGGCGAATGCTCCGATGCGGCCCGATCCTTCTAACGAATTGCGATCAAACCGTATTTCTGGACCAATCGAAAGTGTCGGTAAGGCGCGCCATCCTGCTCGCCATCGCGCCGCGCCGGTATCGTGCGCCGTCGTGAAGCTGAGATCGAGCGAAGTCCACCCTTGCTCACCAAGATTGAGCCAGAGTTCGAGAGCGCCCGTTGGCCCGAACTCGCGTGTAAGCAAGCTATTGCCCAATGCCTTTTCAGAGGCTTTGTGTGAAACCATCGACGCACCGGCAAATACTTTTGCTGTCAGTTCGCCAAAGCGGACTTGGTAGCCTACCAGAGCATCGACATATGAAATGTCGACGTCGACATCGATGCAGGCGAGTTGCCCGGCTTGCGCCTTTGCCGGACAGTGCCGCGTAAGCGTATTGCTCGCCTTGTAGCTGTATTGGCCATAGCCACTATTGAGACGCAGTCGCAGACCGTCGCTATACATATCCTTGCTCAGCGGCGCCAGCGTCACGCCGGTGTAAATCAACCAAACATCTTGCGAGACGTCGGCACCGAGCCACATCTCGCGCCACCCAAACTCAGGTTCTTTGGCAGATTCGTCCGCACGCGACGGGACGCTCGTGGCAGCCAAAAGCGCTGCCGTCAGTGCGCATTTCAGCAGCACCCACGACGCCTCTCCGCTAGCCCAGCGGACCAGACGTTCGCCCGGCAACAAACGCATAACTCAACTCGATTGACCGCAACGTGCTCAGATTGAGTATTGCGGGAGTATATCGCTGTCTAGAGCAGGTTTCGTCAATGTACCCGCAACGCGCATGCGAGATACTTTAAGAAGAAAATAGTTAATATAAGCAACCATAGGTTGTTAAGCTTGGAGAGCCGTATTTCGGAAAATTTTACGGTTCTTGATCTAGCCAAAGCCCGAAAAAGGCAGCCTTTCCCGACGGCTCAATGGCCATCACACATGTGCCCAGCACGGGACTGTGAACAGCAACCTCAAGACTGCCGTGGTAGCACCACGTTGTTGAGCCATTAACATGGTTAATAAGCCAATCAGCGAGCACCAGAGGCAAACAAACGGTGCCGTTGTGTGTCTGGAGGGCACGTCCATGAGTGAAACGTCCATAAGTCAAACTGAGACCGACAAGCCGGTGATCACATCACCTTCGCACGACTATTTTCATATGATGTTCGAAGGCGCTGACCTTTACGCGTCGGTTTGGCAGCCGATGCTTAAGTCGGTTGGCCGCTGGCATCTTGAGCTCGCGAGCCTTGGCGTCAGGCAGGGCCAGGCAGCTTTGCAGCTCTCGCGTGATCTGTCGCGGTCATGGACGCCAGCCGACGCATTGGCCGCCAATGTCCGGTATTTTGAAGCAACAACCCAGCAGTACGCACAGTCCAGCCAGCGTTTGGTCGCGACTGTCTCGCGCGCCGTCGAGGCGCAAGTGCCATCGCAAGTTCTGCAACTTCCGGTCAAGCGCAGTCACGATACGATTGTCTTGCCAGGTGACCCGGTCGACGATCCGTTGCTGTCGCGCAAGGTTGCGTAGATCCTGTTCCAATCCGGATGCGAACATAGGCGCCGTGGAGTTCACACTTCACGGCGTTTTCATTGCTTAATTCTTTAGTGCTCAGTTGAGGGCTGCGAGCGCATCACCGAAGCCGGCCAGGGATATCGGAATGCCAATGCCAGCTTCTTCGGTCTGGAAAATGATAAAAATAGCTGTCTTACC
>JAYUCQ010000338.1:0-9483 GCA_043740265.1 Hyphomicrobium sp. | reverse complement strand
GCATCGTCGCCAGCAATCTCTCGGCGTAGGTGTAGACGATGTCATAGAGGTAGCGGGTATGGGTGTTGAGCGACGCCATTTGGCGTGCAACGGCCTCGACAACGCGCGGATTGCAGTGACCGACCGACGGCACGTTGTTGTAGGCGTCGAGATAGCGCGTGCCATCGGCGTCATAGAGCCAGACGCCGTCGCCGCGTACGAGGTTAAGTGGCCTCTTGTAGAACAGCATCGACGTCGGGCCGAACGTGCGCTGCCGCCTTGCCACCAATTCCGCCGCAGCCGGGTCGAGACCAGCCGCTGACTTCATATCGAAGGCGTTGAGTTCGAGAATTTTTTGAGACGTGGTCATGAGGTCCGTGGTGGGAAGCATTGATGAGACGAAAGCTTAGTCGAGGTTGCTTGTGCTGTCTTGTGGTGCGAAGGGGAGCCCCCGAAAAACCGGTCGAGCGTCGCATATCACCGCAATATCTTCGCGATCAGTACTGTCAAGCATCCGGGCGCTCAGATAGGTTACTTGTAGGTTACTGGCCGAGCGGCAACGAGTAACGCGCGGGATGCAACCAGGGATGGTTCATGGCAGATCACGAGACAGGCCACGAGACAGGCCACGAGACAGGCCACAAGACTGGCCACGATACGGCCCGCGCCAATCGCTGGAAGCGCTTCTCGGAGTGGGATGAGCGGCCGTTGCGCCTCGACAAATTCGCGGCCGAGGACGCCGACAACGGTTTCGCGGCGTTCAACAGCCCGAATGATCCCAAACCCGGTCTGGAAATGGCGTCGGGGGGCATTACGTCGGTGGACGGCATAGCCGCTAGCGACTTTGACATGATAGACTGGTTTATTGCCCGCTATCATATCGACAAGGACGTGACGGCTGAGGCCATGAGCCTGCCGCCGCTCGACGTCGCGCGCATGCTGGTCGATATGAATGTGCCGCGACATAAGCTTGTGCGCTTGGCCCGCGGCATGACCCCCGCCCGGCTCGCGGAAGTCGTTGGGTTGCTGTCGTCGCTCGAGATCGCCTTCGCCTACAGCAAAATGCGGGCCCGGCGGACGCCCGGCAATCAGGCGCACGTTACCAACGCCAAAGATGATCCGTTGCAAATGGCAGCAGACGCGGCGACTGCCGTCGCATTCGGCTTCGATGAAATTGAGACAACGATGCGGGTTGCCCGCAATTCGTGGTCAAACGCTGTCGCATGCGCAGTCGGCGCATCCGTCGGCCGCTGGGGCGCACTGTTTCAATGTTCCAGCGAAGAAGCCGAGGAACTTAAAATCGGTATGGCCGGATTTACGTCTTACGCTGAAACGGTTTCTGTCTACGGCACCGAGAAAAGCTTTATCGATGGCGACGATACGCCCTGGTCGAAGGCGTTTCTGGCCGCCGCCTATGCCTCGCGCGGCATCAAGATGCGCTGCACATCAGGAGCCGGGTCAGAACTTCTGATGGGCTATCACGAAAAAAAATCATTGCTCTATCTTGAAGCCCGCTGCCTCTGCCTGCAACGGGCTATGGGGGTGCAAGGTACGCAAAATGGCGGCATTGATGGCGCGCCCGTCACCTGTTCCGTTCCAGGCGGTATGCGCGAGCTGATGGCGGAAAACCTGATCGCCGTCTGGCTTGACCTCGAATGCGCGTCCGGCAACGATGCGCGGCCAACTGAATCCGAAATCCGCGTTGGCGCCAAGATCATGCCGTATCTCATTGCCGGATCCGATCTCGTCTGTTCCGGCTTCGGCTCGATCCTGAAATACGACAACTCGTTTAATGCGTCTCTCCTCAACGGCGAGGAGATGGAAGATTACCTTGTTCTGCAACGCGACTTCGAAGCCGACGGCGGCCTAACACCCGTTGATGAAGCCCGCATTCTTGATCTGAGATCGCGCGCCGTCGAAGCCTTAAGCGCTGTGTTCGAGGAACTCGGGCTTGGTCAGCCGACGCCGGCGATGAAGCAGAGCGTTGTCATGGCGTCGGGATCGGACGATACAGTCAGCTATTTTCCGCGCGACGTGGCTTTAATCAGCGACGCTATACAGGCGCGGGGAATTACCGTCGTCGATGTCATCAAGGCGCTGGCGGCGCGCGGATTTCGCGAGGAAGCCGAAAACCTTTTAAAACTTGTGCGCTTGCGCGTCTCCGGCGACTATTTGCAAACGTCGGCGTTGGTGCGCAATGGCCGCGTTCTCTCCGCAATCAATGATCCAAATGAATATCTGGGACCAGGCTCTGGCTATCGCTTGAGTTCAGAGCGGCGCGAAGAGATTGTCGCCATTCGCGATGTCTTAACACGAGACGAGGTTTTGCGTTCCGAGGCCATCCACAAGGCCGCAGAAGCCAAGCGCATAAGCTATCGCGTCACAGGTGCGGCCAAGGCTGGCGGCAGCGGCAACGACATCGTTATCGGTATCAGTCCCGCATTCGGGACATCGTTGTTCCGGACAGTTGCCGGGCATCCTTTGTCGGCCGTGTTGCGCGAGCTGGTCGCGGGCATTGAGGAGGGTGGGTGCACGCCCCGGGTCGTGCGTATGTTGCATACGGCTGATACCTCGTTTCTTGGCCTCAACGCCGCGCACTTGGCAGGATCTGGTGTCGGCATCGGCATGCAAGCCAAAGGCACGGCAGTCATCCATCAGAAAGACCGGCTGCCGCACAACAACCTTGAGCTGTTTTCAAATTCGCCGATCACGCGGCTTGAGCACTACCGGCAAATGGGTGCCAATGCCGCCGCTTATGCCAAAGGCATCATGCCAAATCCCGTAGTCGTGCCGACGCGCGGCGAAGCCTTGGGCTCGCGCTATCATGCGCGCGTGTCGCTGATCTATGCCATCGAAACGTCTCTGGTCGCGGATGACGGCAAGCCGGAAGACATCGAAATCACATTCTTGGAGGCGGCGCGATGAGTAACTCCAAGCTGACAGCCGCAGACTATCCGCTCGCCGAAAAGCGCCCCGAGTTGGTGCAAGGCAAACGCGGCAAAAGCATCGATGCGATCACCCTTGATGGATTGATTGCCGGTGACGTCACCCTCGAGGACTTGAACATCACCAAGCGAGCGCTGAACCAGCAAGCGGATATCGCGCGGGATGCGGGCCGCGCCACGTTGGCGCAGAATTTTGAACGGGCTGCAGATATTGTCGATGTGCCGCAGGAAACGATCATGCGCATTTATGAATTGCTGCGGCCGGGGCGCGCGGATTCGAAAGAGCAATTGATCGCAGCGGCAGCCGAACTCGAGACGGCTTACGGTGCCGTGACAATGGCTGCGTTCATCCACGAGGCCGCGGAAGTCTACGAACGGCGCGGATTATTCCGGCGGCGATACTAAGGGGGACACATGAGCTGGAAGACCGAATATCGTTCGATCTACTACGACGGCGCGCCGGAGCCAGCCGATCCCGATTTAAATCCAAGCACAACCGCTCTTCTTATCATTGACGTCCAAAATACCTACCTGGCGCGGCCGGACCGGGCTTTGCTGCCCGCTGACGAGCAGCGCCGCTACGATGCTTGGACGCCGTTCCATCAGCGCATGCACAGTAAAGTCATTCCCCGCACGCAAGACTTGCTCGGTCAATTCCGCAAAGCTGGCATCGAATGCCTGTTTGCTCGCATTGCCTGCCACACCAAAGATGGCCGCGACCGGTCGCTGTCGCAAAAAATGCCAGGCTGGAACAATTTGCTCCTGCCGAAGACCGGAATGCCCGGCCAAATCATTCCTGAACTCACGCCTCAGGGCGATGAGATCGAGGTGACCAAGACCACCGATAGCGCGCTCACGGGCACCAACCTGCGGTTGATCCTGACCAACCTTGGAATCAAGACCGTCGTCTGTTGCGGGATCTTTACAGACCAATGTGTGTCATCGACGGTTCGCAGCCTCGCGGACGAGAGCTTCGGCGTCATTGTCGTTGAGGATTGCTGTGCGGCGGGCTCGGATGAGCTGCATCATAAGGAGCTTGAAATCATCAACATGATCTACGGTCACGTGATGTCGAGCCAAGAGTTAAAGGCCCTCATGGGGCTCGGATAATTGGCGTGGCACTCTCGTCCCCATAGCAAAAATAGCTCAAAAACAATGCTTAATGCCGGTTGTTGCGGCTTGCGCTTGAATTTTGAGAGGGCCATCATGCGCTTCGTCGGCCAATTGGGGGCTGATAGCGTTTTAAATTCATGCCGGGCGGCTGGTGTCAGTGTCCGCAACGGGGCAAACCGAGGGAGAACTCAACGTGGCTGTTGGATCAACGGGCGCCTTGGAGGCGCAAGAAAGTTACGAAGTCTCACGTGAAAAAGGTGTCGACAAGCTGCATGGCGGCGCTGTTGGCCTGATGGGCGTTTTGTTTTTGACGGTGACGGGCGCGGCGCCGATGTCGGCGATGCTCGGCAACGTGCCGTTCGCGGCCGGCTTCGGCAATGGCATCTACGTGCCAGCCGCTTTCGCATTGGCGACAATCGTGCTGACGATCTTTTCTGTCGGCTACGCCGCTATGGCATCTAAAGTCTCCAGCGTCGGCGGCTTTTACACTTTCATCAGCCAGGGCCTGGGCCGGGAAGCCGGGATGTCGGCGGGCTTCGCGTCTTTGATCTCGTACAGTGTTTTTGAATCGTCGCTCTACGGCCTATTCGCGTTCTTCGGCAATGCTTGGATTTCGGCGCATATGGGAATTAACGTGCCGTGGATCTGGTTGGCTTTGTTCGCGGTCCTGCTGGCGAGCCTTCTCAGCTATCGCGATGTTCAACTTTCAGCTGCCGTACTCGGCGTCGCACTTATTCTCGAAGTGCTCATGCTGACGATCTTCGACATAGGCGTTTTGACAGCCAAGGGCGGCACGAGCTTCACGACGGAAGCTTTGAACTTGCTCAACGTCAATACGCCGGTGGTGGCGCAAAAAGTCGGCGAAGCGGACATTGCCGCCGGTGCCGCCGCAGTCGGCATCTTTATGGCCTTCTGGTCATGGGTCGGCTTTGAAATGGCACCGAACTACGCCGAAGAATCGCGCGATCCAAAGCACATCATTCCGCGCTCGCTGTTCTACTCAGTCATTGGTCTCGGCATCTTCTACACGATCACCAGCTGGTGTGCCGTTTCCGCCTTCAGCAATCAGGGCGACATGCTGGCCAAGGCGGTCAAGGACTCTGGTAACTTCTTCCTCTCGCCCATCTCTCAGTTTGTCGGACCGTGGGCGGCGGAGCTGATGAGCGTTCTGATCCTGACAAGCTCGTTTGCGTGCGGCATGGCGTTCCACAACACGGCTGCGCGCTACATGTACTCGCTGGGCCGCGAGGGTGTGCTGCCGTCGGCTCTTGGCCAAACGCATGAGAGCTACAAGAGCCCGTATATTGCCTCGATGGTGCAGTCAGTTCTGGCCGCAATCTGGCTCGGACTGTTTGCCGTGTTCTTGGGAACCGACGACCCAAATGCTCAAGCATATGTTGCGGTTTATACGATGCTCGCCATTCTCGGTACCATGCTGCTGCTGATCCTGCAGGCTGTGGTGTCGCTGGCGATCATTGCCTACTTCCGCAAGCATCATTCGGACGAGTCTGGGACATTCGCGACGTTGATTGCACCGGCCATTGCCTTCGTCGCGCAGATGTATCTGGTTTATCTGCTCGTCGTTAATCTCGAGACCTTCGGGGGTACAGGAGGCTTCGGCAGCCGCATTCCAATGATCGCAGCTGCCATCATTGGCGTCGGGCTGATCTGGGGTATCGCACTCCGGTTTGTTGCGCCGCAGGCCTACGCCCGTATCGGCCGGATGGTCTTCAACGGCTAGGCTGGCGGATGTCATTGAACTAAAAAATCGGACGGGCGCTGGTCAACCGGCGCCCGTTTGCTATTTTGCCGGGACTTAACGGGCTGCACTCTGGATAATTTGGGGTAACCACATGCTGACGTCACTTGCAGGACGCTCTGTTATCGTCACGGGAGCCAGTAAGGGCATCGGTAAGGGCATCGCGCGTGTTTTTTGCAAGAGCGGCGCCAAGGTGATGCTGGTCTCGCGCCATATCGATGAAGCCGAAGCCTGCGCCGCTGAGTTTCGAGCCGCCGGCGGCATAGCCAAAGGCTTTGGCGCCGACGTCACACTTGAAGGCGACATGCAGAGCCTTGCCGAAGCCGCGGCCTCGGCGCACGGCGGTCTTGATATTCTCTGCGCCAACGCCGGCATATTTCCGCAAGCCAAAATCGAGGACATGGCGGTCGAGGATTGGGATCACGTCATGGCGACCAATCTCAAAGGTACGTTTTTACCGGTGAAGGCCTGCCTGCCGTTTTTGAAAAAATCAGATCAGGGCCGCATCGTCCTGACGTCGTCGATCACGGGTCCGGTTACGGGGTTCCCAGGCTGGAGCCACTACGGCGCGACCAAAGCTGGGCAGCTCGGTTTCATGCGCACGGCCTGCATCGAATTTGCCAAGTACGGCATCACCATTAACGCCGTACTGCCGGGCAACATTTTGACTGAAGGACTTATTGCGCTGGGCGAGGACTATCAAAATTCGATGGCGGCGTCCGTGCCGTTGAAGAAACTCGGCACCGTCGAAGATATCGGTTACGCGGCGCTGTTTTTAGCGTCGAAGGAGGCCGCTTATATCACCGGGCAAACAATCATCGTCGATGGCGGACAAATTCTGCCAGAGAGCCTAGACGCGCTGACACAAGCTTAGCCGGGTTGACCTATCCAAACTGCGATTGATAGCGCTCGCAAAGAGCAACAGTGCCGCGCGTGTAATCGACACCCATTGATTGCGCCAGATCTGTTTCCGAGTGCGAGCCGATCCAGGCGACGAGAAGCAGGCGGCGCAACATGACAAAGGTTCCGATTTCGGCTTCGTCTGCGGCACTCAAGACGCCGGCGCGGCGATAGCCTCGCACCCAAGCGGCCAGGAGTTCAGGCACTTCGGGCTTGTGCTCGAAGAACGAAACGGTCGTGGCGCAATCGTAGAGGAACCACGAGAAACCGCAGTCGTCGAAGTCGATGACCTTAACGGTGCCGCCGTCCATCAGCAAATTGGCCAGCCGCATGTCGCCGTGGACAAGGCCGAAGCGGTCTCCCCCCTTGCCGAATTCTTTAAGACGGTTGCCGATGAGCGCGACTGTTTCGGCGAAGACCTTCTCGATTTCGGGTGTCATGCCCATGCCGTCGCGCCAGCGGCCCCAATGCGGCGTTGACCCAAGCGCCGTTTCGAAATCCCACGTATGACGTTCGAACCATTTTGGCCGCTGCCAGGCTTTGACGTGGGCGTGCATGCGGGCGGCTGTTTCACCCAGCAGTTCAAATCCGGCGACATCATTTTCGGCGGGTTCGCTGCCGTCTTCCCAAGTAAACAGAACGGCATTGCGCGGCGTGGGAAGCCCGTCAGCGGCGATGGTTTGGATCAATTCGCCATTGCGGCCAGCAACAGCAGCAGGCGTCACGGCCGCGCCGTCAGCCTTCAACGCCGTCACCCAGGCGAGTTCGGACGCGATCGCGGCCGGCGAGTGATAGCCTTCGCGATGCACGCGTAAGGCCCACTTGATTCCGCTCGCGGGATCGTCGATCCGGTAAGTCGCGTTTTCCGAGACGTTGATGAGCCGGACCGTTACGCCTTCCGGCAAGGCGTAGCGTTTGATTGCGGCGTCCGCGACCAGCTGCAATCGCTGCAGCAGCTCGTCATGAGAAAGTACCGTTGTCTCGTGCATCGGTGTCGTCCCCTACGGCTGAGATTGCGTTAGGCCCGGCGCATCCGCTCAAAGCCCTCGCTCAAGTCTTTTTTCAAATCCTCAACGGCGTCGAGGCCGATGTGGAAACGCAACGCCGGGCCAGGTTCTGCCCATTTCGTTGCAGTCCTGTAGCCTGCCGGGTCAAACGGAATGACAAGGCTTTCAAATCCGCCCCACGAATAGCCCATCGCGAACAATTTGAGATGATCAAGGAAAGCGGCAAGGGCTTTGTCTGATGTTGGCTTCAGAATCGCGCAGAACAATCCCGTCGCGCCAGAAAAATCCCGCTGCCATAGCGCGTGGCCGGGATGGCTCGGCAACGCCGGGTGCATGACCCGCGCGATTTCAGGTCGCTGTTCGAGCCAGAGCGCCATTTCGATGCCAGACGTCATATGCCGCTGAAGCCGGACGTCGAGCGTTCGCAGACCACGTAATCCAAGATACGTTTCCTCAGACCCCGGGCAGGTGCCGAGCGCCTCTTTGGCGTTATCCAGATATTTCGACGCCCGGGCGTTGGCGGTGACGGCTCCGAGCATCGCGTCGGCGTGACCGACGATGTATTTTGTGGCGGCTTGGATTGAGACATCGGCTCCCAGCTTCAACGGCGAACAAAAGAGCGGGCTCGCCCAGGTGTTGTCGGCGATGAGCCACAGATTTTTGGCCTTGGCGATTTTGGCGATCGCCGGGATGTCCTGCATTTCGAAAGTTTGCGAGCCGGGGCTCTCGGCGAATATCAATCGCGTGTTGCCGCGGATGAGGCTTGCGATGCGGTCGCCCGCCAGCGGATCATAGTACGTCGTCTCGACGCCGAGGCGGGCCAACAATTTGTCGCAAAACGTCCGCGTCGGCTGGTAGACGCTGTCGGTTACCAGAATGTGGTCGCCGGCTTGGACGAATGCCAGCAGCGCCGTTGTGACGGCTGCAAGACCCGATGACGTCAGGATCGTTGCGGCCCCGCCTTCGAGGTCCGTGATCGCCTGTTCCAGCGCGTGCGTTGTCGGCGTGGCGCGGCGGCCGTAGGTGTAGGCTTGCTGCCGCGATTTCAATTTCTCAAGCGTCGGATAGAGAACCGTTGAGCCGCGATAGACCGGCGTGTTGACGAAGCCGTGCTGGTCGCCGGGTTCGCGGCCCAAATGTAGGACTTTAGTCTGGCGGCTCAGGTTTGTTCCGGAGCTGTCATCTGATTTTGCCATGAATACGGGTCTCCGGGCGCTCTCAGCCCTCGTGACTTAACTTTGTCAGCAGGTCAAGGCCTTGACCAATCGAAGCGGGCGCGGGAAGGGTTGGACTGGCCGATAGTCACCCGTTTCGCCCGCTGCAGAATTTTAGGCCTGCACGCCTTTAAGCCTGTATTGTTGGCGTGACCGTTTTGCGAGAAGCACACTGATATGCTGGTTTGCCGTTCACGGGTGCTTGCCGCCGCTGCTCTTATTTGGATGTTGCTTGCGAGCATGACGCTCGGCTTTGCCGCCCAGGCCGAAAACCGGCTCGATATCGTCAAAGGCCGCGGCTATCTCAATTGCGGGGTTGGCGGCGACCTTGCGGGATTTAGCCAGGTCAACACCAAAGGGCAGTGGAGCGGATTGGACGTCGAATTTTGTTCAGCGCTGGCAGCTTCAATTTTTGGCTCCAAGGATGCCGTCAAATTCCGCAATTTGACCGCCGCCGATCGTTTTAAGGCGCTGCAGGATGGCGACGTCGACGTGTTGACACGGGCGACGGGGTGGACGCTGACGCGCGACGCGGACCTTGGCGTGCGCTTTGTGGGTGTTCTCTT
>JAYUCQ010000337.1:0-9511 GCA_043740265.1 Hyphomicrobium sp. | reverse complement strand
CGACCGCGCTCGGGTTCCGCCACCGCGACGACGTTCAGGAAATCACCGGTCTGCTTGAGGCCATCGGCATCAAGGTCAATGTCGTCGCGCCGCTGGGTGCCCACGCCGCTGACCTCGCCCGCCTCGATGAAGCGGACTTCAACGTCGTGCTGTATCCAGAAATTGCCTCGCAAGCCGCTGAATGGCTGCGCCGCATGTTCGGCCAGCCTTCCACCAAAACGGTTCCCATCGGGGTGACGGCCACACGCACCTTCATTGAGGAAGCTGCAAAACTGGCCGGCATCGATCCGGCTCATGCGCTTGAAACGCTGTCGTCGCGCCTGCCTTGGTATTCACGCTCCGTCGATAGCAACTACCTGACCGGTAAACGCGTCTTTATTTTTGCCGACGCCAGCCACGCCATTGCCGCGGCCCACGTGGCGTCGAAGGAACTGGGGTTTACAGTCGTCGGCCTCGGCACCTACTCACGCGAGTTTGCCCGCGAAGTCCGGGAAGCCGCAAAGCTCTATGGCCTCGAGGCCCTGATCACCGACAACTACCTCGAAGTCGAGCAAAAAGTCCGCGAGCTGCAGCCCGAGCTTGTACTCGGCACGCAGATGGAGCGCCACATTGCCAAGCGCCACGGCATCGCTTGCGCGGTTATTTCGGCTCCGATCCACGTCCAGGATTTTCCCGCGCGCTACTCACCGCAAATGGGTTTCGAAGGCGCCAACGTGATCTTCGACACCTGGGTTCATCCGCTGATGATGGGCCTTGAAGAGCATCTGCTCGGCATGTTCCGCGAAGACTTCGAATTCAACGATGGTGCGACGCCGTCGCATCTCGCCAACTCTGACGCGCAGCGTCCCGACACCGCGACTGGGCAATCTGACAGTGCAGCCGCCACCAGCGCAGCCGTCTTGAGTTTGGTTTGGGCCACCGACGCCGAAAAAGAACTTATGAAAATCCCGTTTTTTGTCCGCGGTAAGGCCCGCCGTAACACCGAGACATTCGCCAAAGACCACGGAATTGAAAACATAACGATTGAGACCATTTACGATGCAAAGGCACATTTCAGCCGTTGACCCCGCGCCCATGCGGGTTGTCATCGTCACGCTCGACAGCCACCTGACCGGTGCCGTCGAACGGGCGCGGCCGCAATTGGAACGTGCCATCCCGGGCCTGCAATTAAGCGTGCATGCTGCCGCGGAATGGAGCCAGAACAGCGCCGCACTGGAGCATTGCCTCGACGACATTTCGACCGGCGACATCATCATCGCCAACATGCTGTTCATGGAAGATCACATTCAGCCCGTGCTGCCGGCACTAAAGGCGCGGCGCGATCACTGTGACGCCATGGTGTGCTGCATGGCGGCCGGCGAGATTACCCGGCTGACACGCCTCGGCCAGTTTGCGATGGACGGCCAGCAAAGCGGGGCTATGGCGCTTCTCAAGCGTTTGCGCGGTGGCAAGCGCGATTCCTCGGGCAGTGCCAATCAGGCGAGCGGCGCTAGCCAGATGGCGATGCTGCGGCGAATTCCAAAAATCCTGCGCTTCATTCCGGGAACTGCGCAAGACGTGCGGGCCTACTTCCTGACACTGCAATATTGGCTGGCGGGCTCGGAAGAAAATGTCGTCAACATGGTGCGTTTCCTTGTTGATCGCTATGCCGGCGGACACCGCGCGCACCTGCGTGGAACGCTCAAGGCCGATGCGCCGGTGGATTATCCTGAAGTCGGTGTTTATCACCCGCGTCTGGAACGCCGCGTCGCGGAAAGCGCTGCAGCTATCCCAGCCGCACACAAGCAGGGCCGGGGCACGATCGGCCTGCTGGTGATGCGGTCCTATGTACTCGCCAACAATTCGGCACACTACGACGGCGTCATCGGCGCGCTCGAGCAGCGCGGATATAACGTCGTGCCGGCGTTCTCGACAGGCCTCGACGCCCGCCCGGCCATAGATAAATTCTTTATCAAAGACGGCATTGCGACAGTTGACGCGCTCGTGTCGCTGACCGGCTTCTCGCTTGTCGGCGGCCCGGCCTACAATGACTCGAAGGCTGCAGAAGACATCCTCGGCAAACTCGACGTCCCCTACGTTGCAGCCCAACCTCTTGAGTTTCAAACGCTGGAGCAATGGGGCGCATCCGATCGCGGCCTGATGCCGGTCGAAGCCACCATGATGGTCGCGATCCCTGAACTCGACGGTGCCACCGGGCCGATTATTTTTGGTGGCCGCTCAAGCGGCAACGGCGAAGCCTGCCAGGGTTGCGCCCACGCCTGCAAGTTTACGGCAGCCGGTGGCGGACAGAATATGCACTCCTGCCCCGAACGGGCCGGAATGCTTGCTGCCCGTGTGGATCGCTTGGTCACGCTGCGCAAAGCCGAACGGCGCGAGCGCAAGGTCGCCATTGTTCTCTTCAACTTCCCGCCGAATGCAGGCGCCACCGGCACGGCTGCGTTCCTCTCGGTTTATGAATCGTTGCACAACACGCTGAAGAGCCTCGCCGCTGCCGGCTATACCGTCGATGTTCCAGCGACCGTCGATGCGCTTCGCGAAAGCATCCTCAATGGCAATGCGGCGCGCTACGGTGCCGGTGCCAACGTCGTCGCCCGCGTGCCGGTTGACCGGCATGTGCGCCGCCAGCGCTGGCTGAAAGAGATTGAAGCTCAGTGGGGCCCAGCGCCCGGCCGTCACCAAAGCGACGGCAGTTCGATCTTCATTCTCGGCGCGCAATTCGGCAATGTGCTCGTCGGCATCCAGCCAGCCTTCGGATACGAGGGCGATCCGATGCGCCTTCTATTCGAAAAAGGCTTTGCTCCGACACACGCCTTCGCCGCCTTCTACCGCTATCTCAGCGACGACTTCGCCGCCAACGCCGTTGTGCATTTCGGCACGCATGGCGCCCTCGAATTCATGCCCGGCAAGCAGGCTGGCATGTCGGGCTCCTGCTGGCCGGATCGTTTGATTGGCGACATTCCGAACTTCTATCTCTATGCCGCCAACAATCCGTCAGAAGGCACGATGGCCAAGCGGCGATCGGCAGCGACGCTGATCAGCTATTTGACGCCGCCTATTTCGGGAGCCGGGCTCTACCGTGGTCTCATTGACTTGAAGGCCAGCATCGAGCGCTGGCGCGCATTACCGCCCGAAGACGCGAGCGAACGCGAGCGCATGGCGGCGTTGATCCAGGCGCAAGCCGCAGCCGTTGATCTGACGGCCGCAGAACCACAGTGGTCCGGCGACGTTGCAGAACACGCCGTGACGCAGCTATGGGCCAAGGTGCTCGAAGTCGAATACACGCTGATCCCCAACGGGCTGCATGTTGTCGGCGAGCCAATGACGGCCGCCGAGCGCGCCGATATGCTGGTGGCAACGGCGGAAGCTAGCCAGGGCATTCAGCTGTCGCAGCAGGTAGCGCTGGCTATTGCAGAGGGCAACGCACCGTCGGCCAGTGCCGAGTTACCAGCCGCCGTTCTCAGTCAGCTGACTGAGACCAATCGCTTGCTCAGTAAAGACCATGAGCTGGCCGCGCTGATTTCGGCACTCGATGGCACGTTCGTGCATCCAGCGCCCAGCGGTGACTTGATCCGTACGCCAGCTATTCTGCCGACGGGGCGCAATTTGCACGGCTTCGATCCGTTCCGCATTCCAAGCGCGTTTGCGGTGGCGGACGGCGCGCGCCAAGCCGAGCGCCTCCTCGAACGTCACATGTCCGAAGGCAACGGATTACCCGAAACGGTTGCCATCGTGCTCTGGGGCACCGACAATCTCAAATCCGAAGGCGGGCCGATTGCACAAGCGCTTGCCCTTCTTGGCACCAAGCCGCGCTTTGACAGCTACGGCCGCCTGTGCGGTGCCGAATTGATCCCGCTGGCTGACCTCGGCCGGGCCCGCATTGATGTTATCGTCACGTTGTCCGGCATTTTCCGCGATCTGCTGCCGTTGCAAACCAAGCTCCTCGCAGAAGCCGCATTGCTGGCCGCCTCGGCTGATGAGCCGATTGAGCAAAATTATGTCCGCAAGCACACACTGTCGCACATGGCCGCCAATAACCTCGATCTCGAAACTGCGTCCCTCAGGGTCTTCTCGAACGCCGACGGCGCCTATGGTGCCAATGTCAACCAGCTGATCGATAGCGGCAACTGGACCGATGAAGACGAACTGGCTGAGACCTACGCCCGGCGCAAGAGTTTCGCTTATGGATGCTCGGGCAAGCCCGTGCAGCAATCGGCGCTGTTCAATAGCATGCTGAAAAGCGTCAGCCTCACCTATCAGAACCTCGAGTCTGTCGATGTCGGCGTCACCACCATCGATCACTATTTCGATACGCTCGGCGGCATCAGCCGGGCAGTGAAGCGCGCAACCGGCACCACCGTTCCCGTCTACGTCGGCGATCAGACGCGCGGCGAAGGTCTGGTGCGGACGCTGACTGAGCAGGTCGCTCTCGAGACCCGCACGCGCGTACTCAATCCCAAGTGGTACGAAGGCATGCTGAAGCACGGCTACGAAGGTGTCCGCAATATCGAAGCTCAGGTGACGAATACGCTCGGCTGGTCGGCGACGACGGGCCAAGTTGCACCCTGGGTTTATCAGCAGATCACGGAAACATTTGTTCTGGACGCTGAGATGCGCAACCGCATTGCCGCCCTTAACCCCATTGCGTCGGCCAAAGTCGCCAACCGCCTGCTCGAAGCGCATGACAGAAAATACTGGTCACCTGATCCGTCGGTTCTCGCCGCCTTGCGGCAAGCCAGTGCCGATCTCGAAGACCGGATCGAAGGAATTGAAGTGGAGGCTGCCGCATGACCACAACATTGATTTCGCGCCCAGGTACGGGCACGACCGCGAAGAAGGGCGACGGTGACGGCAGCGTTCAGGTCCACCTTGATCCCAAGATCCAAATGTCGACTACGGCCAAAGTCTTCGCCGTCTACGGCAAGGGTGGCATCGGCAAGAGCACGACATCGTCGAACCTCTCCGTCGCATTCTCAAAGCTCGGCAAGCGTGTGCTGCAGATCGGCTGCGACCCGAAGCACGATTCGACGTTCACGCTGACGAAGAAGCTGATGCCGACCGTCATCGACGTGCTGGAGTCTGTGAACTTTCACACCGAGGAACTCCGCGTCGAAGATTTCGTCTTCGAGGGCTATAACGGCGTCATGTGCGTCGAGGCGGGCGGACCTCCGGCCGGAACCGGTTGCGGCGGCTATGTCGTCGGCCAAACCGTCAAGCTTCTCAAAGAACATCACCTGCTGGAAGATACTGACGTCGTCATCTTCGACGTTCTTGGCGATGTCGTTTGCGGCGGCTTTGCTTCACCCCTCCAGCATGCGGAACGCGGCATCATCGTCGCCGCCAATGACTTCGACAGCATCTTTGCCATGAACCGCATCGCCGCCGCGATCCAGGCAAAATCGAAAAACTACGGCGTCCGCATCGGTGGCGTGATTGCCAACCGCAGCGCCGGCACCGACCAAATCGACCGCTTCAACGAAGCTGTAGGTTTGACACGCTTGGCGCATTTCCCGGATCTCGATGTCATCCGCCGCAGCCGCCTGAAAAAGTCGACGCTGTTTGAAATGGAGACGTCTCCCGAACTGGAAGCCGTCAAGACCGAATACTTGCAGCTTGCGGCCAACCTTTGGGCCGGCGGCGAACCGGTCGAAGCCCGGCCGATGAAAGACCGAGAGATCTTCGACTTCCTGGGGTACGATTGATGCACACACTCTCTTACCGCGAACGCCGCGGCCAGCTGCAAACGTATTTCGATCGCACCGCGTCTGAGACATGGGCGCGGTTGACGTCGGACGCCCCTGTCAGCCGTATCCGGGCCACGGTCCGCGCCGGGCGCGACGAGATGCGGGCGCTGCTGTTGGCGTCACTGCCGGCTGATTTGACGGGACGGCGCATTTTGGATGCCGGCTGCGGAACCGGCGCGCTGGCACGGGAAGCCGCTCGCCGCGGTGCCCACGTGGTTGCCATCGACATCGCAGGATCTCTCGTCTCCGTGGCGCGCGATCGCTCGGCAGACGCCGCAAAGTCTCCTGAATTCGACACCGGAAAAGGAACCGTCGAATTTCTTGTAGGTGACATGCTCGATCCGGCCCTCGGACAGTTCGATCACGTCGTCGCCATGGACAGCCTGATCCATTACCGCACACCGGATATGGTCGGCATGATCTCGACGCTCGCTGCCCGCACCCGGCACTCGATCCATTTTACGTTCGCCCCCGGCACGCCGTTGCTCATGACGATGCGCTCGGTAGGACGCTTGTTCCCGCGTGGCGATCGGGCACCGGCAATCGAACCGGTTGCGAACCGCGTGTTGCGCAACGCGCTGTCGAGCGAACCGCAACTGAAAGACTGGAATCTCGGCCGCAACCAGCGTGTTGATCGCGGATTCTACAAGTCGGAAGCAATGGAGCTTTTCCGGGTATGAAGAATTGGAACAACAAGCTCGCGGCGAAGTGGGCGAAGATCGACCCAAGTTTTCTGCCGTTTGCCGACGCAGCAAGTGCGGAACTGCCTCTGCCGCGCTTAATGCGGTTGTCGCTATTTCAGGTTTCCGCGGCCATTGCCATCGTCCTTCTCAATGGCACCCTCAATCGGATTATGATCGTTGAACTCGGCGTATCGAGTTCCGTCGTCGCGCTTATGATTTCGTTGCCGCTGTTGTTTGCGCCGGCCCGCGCCTTCATCGGCTTCCGCTCCGACAATCACAAATCCGCCATCGGCTGGCGCCGCGCACCGTACATCTGGATTGGATCGCTGCTGCAATTTGGCGGATTGGCGATCATGCCGTTCGCGCTGATTTTGCTTTCCGGTGATAGCAACGGTGCCGCTTGGGTTGGCGTGACGGGCGCGGCTCTGTCGTTCTTGCTCGTCGGAGCCGGATTGCACACGACGCAGACGGCAGGCTTGGCGCTTGCAACTGATTTAGCACCGCCGGAATCGCGCGCCCGCGTCGTCGCCTTCCTCTACGTCATGCTACTGGTTGGCAGCGTGATCGGGTCATTGACGTTCGGCGCGCTGCTGGCCAATTTCAGTCAGATCCGTTTAATCCAGGTCATCCAAGGCGCGGCTGTCGTTACTGTTGTGTTGAACGTCATTGCGTTGTGGAAGCAGGAAACACGCAACCCGTCACGAACAGTTGCGGCTGAAATCGAACCAGAATTCAAAGACGCCTGGAACGGGTTTGTCAGTTTGGCGGGCGCCAAGAGAACATTGGCGGCGGTTGGCTTTGGTACGGCCGCTTTCGCCATGCAGGATATTCTTCTGGAACCCTACGGCGGAGCGGTGTTGCATCTGACTGTCGGCGAGACGACGGCGCTGACCGGCATCCTGTCACTCGGCGCCTTGCTCGGCTTTGCACTCGCCGCTGAACTCTTGAGTGCCGGACACTGTGCCTACCGGATCGCGGCGCTTGGCGCACTCGCCGGGCTCATTGCATTTCCGTGCGTCATCTTCTCGGGCGCGACCGACTCAGCACTCTTGTTCCGCATTGGCACGATGATGATCGGATTTGGCGGCGGTATCTTCGCCGTCGCGTCGTTGACCGCCTCAATGCAGATCGCGCGGAAAAGCCCGAGCGGAATTGCGCTTGGCGCCTGGGGCGCGGTGCAAGCCACCGCATCGGGTGTCGCCATAGCTTCAAGCGGAGCCATCCGCGATTTTGTTTCACGCCTCGCTGCGGACGGCAGTCTTGGCCCAGCTCTCTCTGGACCAAACGTCGGATACGATACCGTCTACGCCATCGAAATCTTACTGCTCTTCGCGACCCTGGCAGCGGTCGGACCTTTGGTTCGCACGCGGTTGGGGCATTCCAACCCAGTGCCGGAAAAATTTGGACTAGCTGAGTTTCCTGGTTGAACGATCACAAGCCTTGGAGGTGCGCACATGAAATCTATCACCGGTTATATCGACGTCGCACAAGTCTGCCTTTATCTGTTCTGGATCTTCTTTGCCGGCCTCATCCTCTACCTTCGCCGCGAAGACCGCCGTGAGGGTTACCCGCTGTTTTCAGAGCCTTCCAACACCTACAAAGACGCCGGCTTCTTGTGGATCCCGCCGCCGAAGGTGTTCAAGCTCGCGCATGGCGGAACGTCCATGTCACCGAGCGGCAGACCCGATGATCGTGCGATCAACGCCGCCAAGGTCGCTGTCTGGCCAGGCGCGCCGCTTGAACCCATCGGCGACCCGATGCTGGCAGCCGTTGGGCCAGGCTCCTACGCCGAACGCGCTGACGTGACCGACAAGACGGTCGAGGGGGAAGCCAAGATCGTCCCGATGCGGGTCACCAGCAGCTACGCTATCGACACCAATGATCGCGATCCGCGCGGCTTTGACGTCATGGGCGCTGACCGCAAAGTTGCGGGTACGGTCAAGGACATCTGGGTCGATAGATCAGAAACGATCATCCGCTATCTGGAAGTCACAACCAACGGCGGACGCTCAGTCCTGTTGCCAATGACGTTTGCGAGCATCAATCGTAACCGTCTCGAGGTTAAGGTGCATGCCATTTTGGCGGATCAGTTTGCCAACGTGCCAGGGCTTGCCAACCCCGACCAAGTGACCTTGCTCGAAGAAGATAAGATCTGCGCCTACTATGGCGGCGGAATGCTCTATGCTACCGCTGCTAGACAGGAGCCGCTGCTGTGAGTGACGAATTCGATTGCGAACCCGTACCCGGGTTACCGGAAAATCTTCCTGCCGGAGAAAACCTTCTCTGGCAGGGCAGCCCATCGTGGACGTCACTGGCGCGGCATAGCTTGCATGCCGGCAAGGCGGCGTTTTACTTCACGCTCCTATCGGCCGGCCGTGTTGTCTGGAAAATGGCTGACGGCCAAGCTTTCGCCCAAAGCTTCATGGAAGCAGCTCAGGTTCTAGCCTTTGGGCTTGCGGGTGTTGCGTTGCTGGCAGCCGTGGCTTGGCTTTCGGCTCGCACCACGATCTACTCGATCACCAACCGCCGCGTTGTCATGCGCTACGGTATTGCGCTGCCGATGACGGTCAACATTCCGTTCAACGAAGTGGCGGCCGCCGATTTGAAACCCTACAGCGACGGCTCCGGCGATATCGCTCTGGCCGTAACCGGGCCGCTCAAGCTCGCCTATCTGCATCTATGGCCGAACGTCCGGCCGTGGCATCTCAAAAATGCGCAGCCAGCGCTCCGGTCTGTGCCGGATGCTGAAAAAATCGCGCGACTTCTTGCCGCCCAAGTTGGTCAGATCGCGGCCATCAAGCGTAATGAGATGGCAAAACCGGCTCGGGCTGAGGCAATGGCTGGTCCAATGCCTGGTCCGTTAACTGGTCAAAGTCCTTCTTTTGCCGGGGTTGCCGCCTAACAGGATTCGCCTAACTGGGTTCAAGGAAAAGTGCCATGCCTGAAGCCGCCGTACCGAACGCCCATGAAAATCGTCCCTTCCCTCTCGGAGCCCTAATCGGGGCAGGCTGTCTGATCACCGCTGCGGTTATCTCTGCGGTGTTGGCGCGCAACTACGATATCGGCGCGGCGCGCTTTACGCCCGGC
>JAYUCQ010000336.1:0-1557 GCA_043740265.1 Hyphomicrobium sp. | reverse complement strand
ATCGCCTCTATCCTGATTGGGCGCTGGCCCCGATGCTGGTGATGGCAACATTCGCCACCGTGATCGCCAGCCAGGCCGTCATAACGGGTGCCTTTTCGCTGACGCGGCAGGCGATCCAGCTCGGGTTTATTCCGCGCTTTGAAATCCGCCATACATCCGAAAGCATGGCTGGCCAGATCTACATGCCGCGCGTCAACTGGATGATCTTCTTTGCGGTCGTGGCAGCGGTGCTGATGTTCAAATCATCATCGAACCTCGCCGGCGCTTATGGTGTTTCGGTAACGGCGGCGATGGTCATCGATACGATGATGGCGTTTTTCGTCGTGTTGAAATATTGGAAGTGGCCGCTGTGGCAGACGGTCTTGCTCATTGTACCCTTGATGCTCGTCGAGCAGGCGTTCTTCACGGCCAACTTGCTCAAATTGTTCGAAGGCGGCTGGGTGCCGCTGACGATCGCGGCCGGTATCGCGCTGCTGATTTACACCTGGGTGCGGGGCACCGGCGTTCTGACCAAGCAGAGCCGTCGCAACGAAGCCGATCTCGATTGGCTGGTTCGCAAGCTCGAAGCCAAGCCCCCGCACCGCGTGCCCGGAACAGCCGTCTTCTTGACTGGCGACCCATACGCTGCGCCGACATCTTTGATGCACAATCTCAAGCACAACCGGGTCTTGCATGAGCGCAATATTCTGCTGACGATCAAAACGGTTGATACGCCGCGTGTGCCCCGTCATGAGCGCGTGTCGGTTGAAAAAGTCTCTGAGCACTTCATTCGGATTATCGCGCGGTACGGCTTCATGGAAACGCCGAGCGTCCCAAAAATCCTCGAGCATTGCCGCCGCAAGGACGTCAATATCGATATGGGCGCGACATCGTTCTTCCTGTCCCGGCGCTCGTTGCGCGTGACCAACAAGTCCGAATTGCCGCGCTGGCAAGAGCGCCTCTTCATCGCGCTTGCGGGTAGTGCAGAGGACGCCACGACCTATTTCCAAATCCCGACCGATCGCGTCGTCGAGGTCGGTACGCAGGTCGCGGTTTAACTTTGCATTCTGTTTCCAAATGAGAAGCGGCCGGGATACTTCATCCTGGCCGCTTTGGTCTTTGCAAGACGCCTGTCTACAAGATGAAGTCAAAGCTCGACAGGCTGATATGGCCATCCAAGACGATTTTCATTTCGGCGGCGCTGTCGTTGTCGGTGTTGAAGCTCACAACCGTCTCGTTGTGGGCCGCATCCCAATGCGATGATATCTGCCCAGCCTTGCTGAAGTTATGATCGCCGATAAACTTGAACGCCTGGTTGCCTGAGCGTCCAGAGTTCGCATCTATCGCGAATACATCGATATGGTCGATGCCGTGCTGGAAGTCCGTGATGTGATCGGCGTTGGCGCGAACATAGCTGCTCTCGTTCAACGCGGCGAACACGAACGTGTCTGCTTCGGTGCCGCCAGTTAGAAAATCCTTGCCCAGACCGCCGGTCAAACGATCCGCACCGGAGTTTCCGTTCAGCGTGTCGCGGCCGGCCCCGCCAAATACATAGTCTGTGCCTTCGTCACCGGATAC
>JAYUCQ010000335.1:0-3937 GCA_043740265.1 Hyphomicrobium sp. | reverse complement strand
TGCAGCAGCAGGACCCACTTTTCTGCCTCAAACGCCAGCCTTTCGACCGCCGCAGTGTAGGCCGCAACACTTGACGTTGGCAGTTCCTGTTTCTGGTCCCGCGCCGCCAGCTCTATCCGCATATCGTTCTGAATGAGCTCAGGCCATCCCAACAGCCGGTTTGAGGCACCGAGGTGTGCCGGTGTGTCCTCGTTCCACGTTTGCTGCGGTACATCTTTCCCGACCGCATACGAGCGGGAAAACATCGGCTGTGTTTTGTTGTCCGGAAGTGTGTGGGTGAAGACCGGCATGAACCGCGCCGCGGGCATGTGATTGCGCAGAAATGGCACGTCTCGCGGATCGTCGTCGGAGAAATTGACGAGCGGGTAGCCGGGATCAGGTGCCGTGCGTCGCTCTAATTTTGCCTTCGGTGTCGTGTCGTGGACGATCTGAAACAGCGGACGCTTGTCTTTGTCGCGCGCGAACCACGGCCGCGCGATCATATCGTAAAACAGAAGCATCCGTCCTCTTTGCGGCAAATCTGGATCGACCGGCTGTACGGTTGCGAGGGCTTCAAGATCCAATTGCATGACAAAGGTCAATGGCGCCGGCGCATGATAAAGGTCGGTCTTTGCGTCGAGCTCGCGCTGCGATCGCGCGATCCCGTCGATGTAATTCTGCTCTGTAAAATAGCCCTTCGCAAAAGTTCGCGCCTTCATCTGTGCGATGAGGTCTTGTATGCCTGCTAAGCTCATGTCACCTACGGTTGTCGGGCCGCGGGTGGGCCACGGAAAGTCGGGCGGCAAGTCCGGCGCGCCACCGATTTTGCTGGCACCGATCGGTATGTCGATATCATCCGCCGATTTCGATTGCAGCGCTATTGAGGGAAGTGCCAGGTTGAGAAGTATGCGCTGATCAGTTGCCGATACGCCCGCCGACGCCAGTGAAGCGGCCAGTTCTTCCAGCGTCCGGAAAGGCCCTTGCGTGGCCATGGCGTGGCACCTTGTCGAAAATCCAAACAGTGTTGGTGCGGCCGCTGCAACAGAGGCTGCTGCACGGTGCAGGATGTTCCGCCGGGTCGGCTCGGAAGTTTTATTCATTGCACGTACCTGCGCACGCTCACTTCCGCCCCGTGGTGCTGGAGTCTGGCAACTTGCTCAGCGCGGCCATACCCCCAAACTGCAGAGCGTCGGATTCCGCGCGCTGTTCCGGTGTTAGGATCTCACCCAACTCCTTCGCGATTTTTACGCGTTCGACGAGGTCCATTTTTCCCCATTTACCGGTCGAAATGTTCGCGAAGACGTGGGCCATGACGATGTCTTTAGGCACACCTGCGCCATCACGATAGCAAATCGCGAGCATCAGGAAAGCGCCGAGACGGCCGCTGGCTGCGGCTTTGCGAAACCAGGAAATGGCCTCAGTTGGATTGTTGTCGAGACCGTTACCCGTCAGCAACTTTTCACCAAGCGTGTACTGCGCGTCGGCGTTGTTGTGCTCCGCGGACTTGCGATACCATTTGAGCGCCATTGCGCTATCGGCGGAGCCGCCCAAACCCAACTCGTTCATCGCTCCAAGCCAATATTGGGCTTTTGCATTCCCGGCATTAGCCAGCCCGGTAAGAATCGAGCGCGCCTTGCCGAAGTTTTTCGCCTCATAGGCTGCCATGCCTTTGTCGAACGCATCGGCACCGGCCATCGCGGGCGGGGAGACCAGCGCTGCCATCATCACAGCGAGCGCGCGGAGCGTGATCATCACGCGACGTTCAAGACTCACGGTGTTGTACCTGTTTTGCTAGAGCTTGGTAATTCATCGTGCATGGGCCATGCCCAAGCTTCTTGCAAAGCTTTGGACTCCGCAAGCTGCTCTGGCGTCAGACGTCATCCTAACGACAGCTTTCGGCGGTCATTAGTGTCGAGCTTGCCAATTTGCTTGCTGGCAAAGACGTGCGCCAGAACGACGTCTTTTGGAACGCCTTGACCGTCGCGATAGGCTATAGCGAGGCGCAACAGCGCCGTCAGGTCAGCTTGTGCCGCAGCTTTGCGATACCAGGAAATGGCGGCAGATGGATCGTGTGCAATTCCGCGACCCACCATCAGCCGCTCTGCCATTGCCACTTGCGCGCGAGGATCACTCTCGGTGGCGATGCGATACCAAGCGAGCGCCGCTAACGGATTTCGGTGAACACCCTGGCCGGCATCGTACATGACACCCAATTGATACTGCGCGAGCGCGTTGCCGGCTTCGGCAGCGGGCTTGAGATGCTGAGCAGCAGTTTTGTACTTACCCTCGAAGTACGCATCCATGCCGCGGCCATAGTCGTCGGCATGGGCACCAACCGGCAGGAGCAGAAGCAGTGTTAGTGGTTTCAGCAACAACGAAATGCGCGTCATCGTCTACCCTTCAACAGCGGGCCGAGAAATATTACTATCACTGATTATCCGTTGCCATTGCGTCATAATTTGCAGTAGTTAAATGAAACGAACTCAGAGCCTTGCCGCAATTGTTCAGGCTGGGAAGACAAGGGATGAAGAAATCCAAGCGCATCGTGATCCTTTTGGTGGTTGTGGAGGCGCTCCTAGCCGCGATCGTGATCTTTCTGACCCTGCAAGTTCGCTCAGGCGCATTGCAAAGCTCAAGCCCTGACGAGACGATTGGCCGGATTGGCAGCTCCATCGGCGGCATTATGGGCGCGCTTGGCGGCTTCCTTTTGGTATTCGTTTGGGTTTTGCGGCGGCGCGGCGAATGATCGTTTTACGGCCGGAATACGCGCAATGATACGGCGCACGATGAATTTGACCGCAGGTGCAGCAGCAATACTTGTTCTGTCACTTGCGGCCGCAATTGTCGGTTTCGTTACGCATTTTTTTCATGCGTTCAGCTTTCCTTGGATCGCGTGGTGCCTACTTGGGTTCAGCGCCATCATCACGTTAGAGAGAGAAATGATTGTTGTCCGCGATCCGGCTGATGGGCCGGGGGCTGGTCCAATCGAGTCGCGGGTGAACGCCGCTCTTGCAAGGGTGCTTTTGTCGGCACCATCTGGGTTTATTGCCGCGATCGTCGTAGTGACAGTTCTGTACGCCAGTGTGGATACGTTTGGCCTGCTGCCTGCCTTCGCGAGCTTGTTAGCCTTGTATGCGACGGTGCATTTTGCACTGCGGCTGGACACGGAGTGCGGCCCGAATGAGTGACCCGGTCTCAAGCACCATCGTCGAACAGTTTGCGCGTGACTTGCGAGGCCGCCTCGAAGCCGCAAATCCAATCGAGGCATTGATCGCATTCGTACCAAGCGTCCGCCGCACACCCGTTTTTCCCGGCATCACCGGACAGCTTGATAAACTCTTGCCACATCCTCCTACTGGCATCAGTACGATGTTAGTTTCTGGAGCGTTGGAGCCAGTAGGCCGGGGCCTTTCAATCGCGCCGAAAAAACTTGCAAAAAGATAAGGCAGCGTAAAATGCGCAAGCTGTTGTGTCTCGCCGCCGGTATGTTTGCAACCTCAGCTGTCGCATCCGGGCCGGATAAAGCGCCGGAGGCTACGCCATCCGAAACCTACACAACCGGAGCTTGGCTGATTTGCATTGGATCGCCGTAGGAAGACCAAGACAGGATCGCGGACTGCACTGAAGCTCTGACGGATGAAAAGATCGTCGGTGTTGAGCGCGCCTGGGCTCTCTGTGAGCGCGGACGCGCATACGTCGGCGTTAAAAGCGATCAGGCCGCCGTCGCGGACTTTACGCAATCTCTGACGCTCAGTCCGACCGCCTTTCCATCGTACAACGACCGCGGCGTAGCATTGCGCCATCTTGGAAAGTTTAAAGAGGTGATTGCCGATTTCGATGCTGCAATCGACAGGCAACCTTCGCACGCGCCGGCCCATGCAAATCGCGCCGTTGTCTTTGATCAATTGGAGCGAACCAGCCAAGCCATCGGCGACGTCAGTAAGGCCATCGAAATCGC
>JAYUCQ010000334.1:0-9554 GCA_043740265.1 Hyphomicrobium sp. | reverse complement strand
CATAGACCAAGAAAGCTGGAATGATCACAGCCGCGACGACCATCATCAAGGCGGAGTTGGTGAACGAAATATCATATCCGAACAGATCAAAGTGCTTGATCGGATTGATCTCGAACTGATGCATTGGATCGTGGGCATTGCCTTCGACCGCGTGCGCAACTTCCGTCGTCAAAACAGCCCCCTACTTAGTCGTCATCGCCGTCGTCCGCCACTGATGGGGCAGAGAGCTGCGAGGCTTCGTTATCCGCTTGGGCCTTTTGAGCGCCGCGGATGAGATTCGTCAGCCCGGCTGCGAACCCCAAAACAAAAAACAGGATCAGCAGCCAGGGATCCGTCCCAAATTGCTTATCCAGGAACCCGCCCAGCAGAACACCAGCTACGGCGCCAACCAAAAGCTCTGCGAGATACTTGAAGGCTTGACCGTAGGCGGAATCTTGCGACTTGCCGCGGCTTGCTGTGGCACCGGCCCGGCGCGAATTGACCGCGTCGAGTTTTTTGCCGATCTCCGCAGAGCGTAGACGAATGGCCTCGCGTTCCTCGGGGCCGATTTGACCAGTGCCTGCAGTATGCTGAGGGTCTTGACCCTTGCCATCGGCAGACATGATGTAACCGTCCAGTTGAAGCAGGAAATCCTGAAACGCCGGGGTATCGACGGGCCGGACCATAGATAGGGGGTCTCGGGGTGTCAAGGAAATGGGCCCCCGGCGTGCGCCGCCGAGGGTATGGCGAAACCGCGCAGGTTCGCTTCGAATAGATACCTAAAACGAGGCGCGTAAAACCCCGAGGACTACAGCGTTGAATCCGCCAATTGCTTATAGTTGGGCTCGGTTCTTAAGGCGCGGCTGGCGGGCTCTTCGCGGGCTCAACCGGAGGCGTCGTGACTTGGGTTGCGTTCATGCTTGGCGGCGTTGCTTTCCAAAATCCACCGACCAGGATGACGCCGACAACAAGCGCAATCAAAAGCGAACCCAGCAGTACCCGAAGTGACACTCGGCTGCGATTTCCCTGCCGCGCTTCAGAGGTGCTGAGTACCGCACCGTGGGACGGCGTTGTCTTATCCATATTGAAACTCCTTTTCGCTCTATGCCAACTGTGGCCGCCGCAAAGAGTTCCAGGAAATTGCTACACGGCCTCGCGGAAACTCTGGGCTGTTTGCAGGTCGACCGAGACCAGCTGCGATACGCCTTTTTCCGCCATCGTGACGCCGAACAGGCGGTTCATGCGCGCCATCGTCAATGGATGGTGCGTGATCACCAAAAAGCGCGTGTCGGTTTCGCCCGCCATCTGCTCCATCAGACGGCAGAAGCGCTCGGTGTTGGCATCGTCGAGAGGCGCGTCAACCTCGTCGAGAACACAAATCGGTGACGGGTTGGTCAAGAACACAGCAAAAATCAGCGACAGCGCGGTCAATGTTTGTTCGCCGCCGGACAGCAGGGAAAGTGTTGCCGGCTTCTTACCAGGTGGTTTGGCGATGATTTCGAGCCCGCCTTCGAGTGGGTCTTCCGGGCTCTCGATCATTTCGAGGCGCGCTTCTCCGCCACCGAACAAGTGCGTGAACAAGCGCTCAAAGTGGCCGTTGACGATTTTGAAGGCTTCGTCGAGACGGACCTTGCCTTCCTTGTTCAACTGCCCAATAGCGCCGCGAAGTTTGGCGATCGCTTGCGCCACGTCGGCACTTTCCGTTGTCATGCTGTCGAGCTGCGCGGTCAGCCCAATCAATTCCTCGTCGGCTTGCAAGTTGACGCCGCCGAGACGCTCGCGGTCGGTTTTGAGGCGCGTCAGCTGCCGGTCAACTTCAGTGAGCGCCGGAACGGCTGCATCTGGCGCAAGTGCCGCGATGCTGAGGCAGTTTTCCGGTGCCACCTCGAATGTTTCACGGATGCGCCGGGCTTCGTCTTGCCGGCGCTGACGTGAGGCGTCGAGACGCGTTTCAATGCGGGCATTTGTTTCCCGCGCCTGCGCCACGTCGCCCTGCGCCACGCGGAGCGCTTGGGTTGCCGCGCGGATCGCGTTTTCAGCTGTGGCCAGGGCGTCAGCCGCGGTTTTGCGTTCCGCCTCGACGCGTGTCAGCTCCGACAGCAGCGTGTCGCGCTGGTTGGCTATTTTCTCAGGTAAACCGGCGAAATTCTGTAATTCTGACGAGGTTTCAGTGTGGCGGCCCTGCAAGTCCGCCAGTTGCCCTTCGGCGCTTGTTTGACGGCCTTTCCAGCGCGCAACTTCGGCAGTTGCATGCCGGATGCGCTCGGCGCGGATTTGCCGGTCACGCTCGACGCCGCCGAGAATAACGCGGGCTTCTGCAACCTGACGGCGGGCGGATTCAGCATCAGCCTGCGCGGCTTTCAATTGCGGCTCTAAATCTTCGCCTTGGCTCATCGTGACAATATGCGCTTCAATCTCGACGTGGCGCGATTGGGCCGCCATCAAGTCTTCATCGGCGCGTCCGCGTTGTGCGGCAACGGCCGCCAGCCGCGTCTCACTTTCGCGCGCCAGCTTTTCCATGACGGTCAACTGCTGGCGGACTTGTGCCAATTCCGACTGCTTGTCGCGCCAGAGTTGACGCAAGCGCCGCTCTTCAGCGTCGGCTTTCATGGCGATCTCGGCGGCCGTGCGTTCGGCGTCGATGGTATCCTTGGCTTCGGCTAGGACTTCAGCGGCCCGGCGGTCGAGTTCAAGCAGCCGGTTTTTGTGCGCCAAGCGCTGGGCCGCAGGTGTAACCCCGTCGGCAGCCGCTACAAACCCGTCCCACCGCCACAGATCACCCTCGCGGGAAACGAGCCGCTGTCCCGGCTTCAAATGCGGTTGCAGGCGTGCGCCGTCAGCGCGGGCGACAACGCCGATTTGGCGCAGGCGGCGCGCCAGTTCCGGCGGCGCTTCTGCGTGCATGACAAGAGGTTCAGCATCGGCCGGTAGCGGATGATCTTCACTTGAAACGTCTATGCGCCGCCAATGAATACTGGCTTCGGGAACAATTGTTGCTTCCAGATCATCGCCAAGAGCGGCACCGAGCGCGGTCTCGTAGCCCGGCGACACGCGAATATGATCGACAACGGGCGGAAAGCCACCGTCGTTAGCCGGCGCGAGTAGCTTCGCAATCGTTTCGCGCTCGGTTGAAAACGCATTCGCGGCAAGCCGCACGCGGGCGGCATCATCGCACCGGGCGCGTGCCTCGCCCTGCGCCGTTTTCGACGCGTCTTCGGCTGCGACGGCTTTGGCCTCGATGACAGTAATCTCGTGCGCCAGCGCCAAACCGCGTTCGGACACGTCCGATATTTTGCCTGCGTCGGGGGCCTTTTCAGTGATGTCTTTGATCTGACCGTCAAGCAAAAGCAGCTGCTTTGTAATCCGGGCGACGATATCCTTGCGCTCGGTCAGCGCCGACTCAAGGCTCTTGAGTTTGGCGCGGGCTTCGGCGGCTTTGTGGGTGACGTCGGCAAAATGCGCGTCGGTTGCGATGCGCTTGTCGTCGGCCGCCGCGAGCTCTTTGCGCGCCGTTTCTTCTTCGCGAACGGCATTGGCCTCAGCTTCGCGGATAGCCGCCAAATCAGCGTCGAGACGAAGCAATGTGTCCTTGGCTTCGGTGATGAATCCGGTTTCGCGCGTGATGTCAGTTTCCAGCTGCTTGGCGCGCGCGTCGAGTTCTTTGGCGCGGTTTGCCGCCCGTTCCGCCTCGCGGTCGAGGTTGTCTTGTTCGATCTTGAAGCGTGCGAGAATCGCAGCTTTTTCAGCTTCCGCTTGACGCAGAGCCGGGAGCGTTTCCGCCAGATGCACTTCCTCTTTGAAAGCCTTCGATTCTGCTTCCGTTGCGCTGCCAAGGCGCGACATCGCTTGCGTCAGGTTGCTTTCCTCGGTGGCAACAGAAGCGTGCGCGTCCTGCCACGACAAGTGCATCAACAGCGCTTCGGATTGGCGGATTTCTGTCGAGATATCCTTGTAACGCCGGGCTTGCCGGGCTTGGCGTTTCAAAGATTCTGCTTGGCTCTGCAGCTGCCCGAGCACGTCGCTCAGGCGCTCCATATTGCCTTCTGCGGCTTTCAGGCGAAGCTCTGCTTCGTGGCGGCGGGTGTGCAAGCCGGCAATGCCAGCAGCATCTTCGAGAATGCGGCGGCGCTGCTCGGGCTTGGCGTTGACGATCTCGCCGATCTGGCCTTGGCGGACGAGAGCGGGTGACCGCGCGCCTGTTGCCGCATCTTCGAACAAGACTTTGACGTCGCGAGCACGAACTTCCTTGCCGTTGATGCGGTAGGCGCTGCCGGCTTCGCGCTCTATGCGGCGCGTGATTTCGAGCACGTCGCTGCCGTTGAACTCAGCCGGCGCTAAGCGCTCTGCGTTATCGAGGAACATTGTCACTTCAGCGCTGCCGCGTTCGGGCCGCGTTGAGGTGCCGGAGAATATGACGTCGTCCATCGCGGCCGCGCGCATCGATTTGTGCGAGGTTTCCCCCATCACCCAGCGAAGTGCTTCAAGCAGGTTCGACTTGCCGCAACCGTTCGGCCCAACAACGCCCGTCAGGCCTGGTTCAATCAACAGTTCCATCGGTTCGACGAAGGATTTGAACCCAAGAAGCCGGAGCCGCGTAATTCTCATTTCGACGAAACCTCTATGGAATTCACGGCAGTTGACCACTACCGTCATCCCCGCGAAGGCGGGGATCCATCCAAGACAGCAGTTTGAACTCTGACTGAAGCTTGGACGGATCCCGGCCTACGCCGGGATGACGAGAGCTTGGGCGAGGGACCGTGTGACGCTCACTTTTTCGCTGGTCACTACTGCGGCGGCGCTGTTGCCGCAACGGAGCCACCCGGCGTGCTAGCAGCAAGCTTTGGCTCAACGAGCGCCTGAATATCCGCCATTGTCAGCTCTTTTTTGATGAGCTGATCGCCGACGAAGTAGTTCGGCGTGCCGACGATGCCAAGTTTCCGGCCGCGGTCCTTCACCCACTTCAAGTTCTCGATCATGCCCTGATTCTCGCGGCAGGAATCGAATTCCGGCCGCGTCATCCCCACCTGTTCTGCGACCGCGAATATCGGATCGAGGCGGACCTCTTGGGAAACCCAATTTGTCTGCTGCGCCATAAACTTAGTATAGAGATCGAGATACTTTTCAGGTTTCGCGCAGCGCAGCGTGATCGTCGCCATGCCGGACGTTTTGCCGATCGGGAACTCGCGCAGGATGTAGCGCACCTTGCCGGTGTCGATGTAGGTCTTTTTAAACTCGGGAAACACTGTTTCGTGAAAGTTTTTGCAGTGTTTGCAGGTCAACGACGCGTACTGCACGATCGTCACCGGCGCGTCCGGACGGCCAAACGCCATTTCAGGCAACGGGCTCGGCGCATAGATATCAGCGACCGTCGGTTTCTCGATTACATCCCGCCCGGTGATGATTTTTTCCGACGGGTCCGCGAACGGTTGCGGCGGCTCTTCCCGGAGTGCTCCGGTGACCGACGGATAGGCAGATCCCGCCGATGAAACGTCCTTTGATAAGCCGGCAACGGGCGGAAGCACGTCAGCGCCGCACGACGCTAGCCCTATGGCCAGCGCGGCAATGCCAAAAATGCGAAGCGCTGTGCGTGAGGTCAGCATGCCAATCCCGCCGATTATGGGCTTACTTTGCAGCCAAAAGCGGCTCGATGATTTTGTCGAACGACGCCACAACAGGCGTATCCATGAGCCGCTTGCCGTTGATGAAGAACGTCGGCGTTGCACTTACTCCGAAGGTATCGCTGGCGCGTGTCCGGCCGGCCGTAATCTGATCGAGAAGCTTTTGATCCGTCAGGCACTTATCGAATGATTCCTGGGTGAAACCGGCCTGCTTGGCGATGTCGAACAGCTTCGGCACAGGGTTGCCCTGCGTGAAGGCCCAATCGGCCTGCTTCTCATAGAGCGTCTCGATCATCGGGAAAGTTTTGTCGCCACCGGCGCAGCGCGCAATCATGGAGGCAGCGGCTGCAAGATTGTCGAGTGGGAATTCGCGCATGATGAAGCGGACTTTGCCGCTGTCGATGTACTTGGTTTTCAATTCCGGGAAAACGGTGGTTGAGAACTTCTGGCAGTGGCCGCAGGTCATCGACGCGTATTCAACAACGGTGACTTTCGCATCTGCCGGACCAAGTGCGATCTCCGGGAGGTCGGTGGCTTTCATCAGCTCTTCGACAGGGACTTCTGCCGGGCCTGTTTTCTTTTGCGCAAAGCTGGTCGTCGCCGTGAGAGCCAAGACGCCAACGGCGGCCATGGCCAAGACCGATCCAACAGCAAAACGGCGGGAAATCGACGCGTCAATCAAGGCAAACTCCTGTGGTCTCGCCGGTGTCGTCCAGGCGGAATAGCTGGGCTGCAAAAGTCTGGCTCCGCCTAACACGGAACCGAAACTCGATTAAGGCAAATCTGCTCTGAATGGCAACTGAATGGGGCTTGTGTTGCCGCGATTTAACCAAGCGCGCCCATTTACGATGCCTTTTTACCGTCTTGGACGGGAAGCCTCGACGTTGGCGCGTAGCGCCTCAAGTGCCGCTGCGAGGTCGTCCTGAGCAGCGTCGCCAGATCGTGTTGCAGGGTCAAATTTGGGGCTTTGAGAAGGGGTCTGCGGTCGTTCCCTCCGTGCCTCCAAAAGCGGCGCCTGTATCAACCTTAACACGGCGATTGCGCGGTAACCAAAGTAGCGGTTGATGCGGTCGATAATTTCCGCAGACCGGTACTCGACATCGAGGGCGCGGGCCGGCTCAACCCGCAAAACCAGGGTTGCGCCACATGAAGCGCCGGTTCCGTCTTCGTCGCCGGAGCCGCGCGGCCATTTGATCCGTTCCGGCGCGGTGAAGCCTGAAATCTCGGCCCCCACGACACGCGGCCATGCGGTCATGATCTCAGCGCTGTGAAATCCGTACTTCTCAAAAGCCTTAGCGGCCAGTTTGGGCACAAAGCTGCCGACGGCTTTGGCGAACACGCCGCGGGCTGGGCGGCGATCCGGCGGTAGGGGCGCAAACGGCATTTTAGGTGTGTGCATCTTGGGCGGCACCTGCGGGACTGGTTCCAGCGTTTATATGACAGGACTACCATTGGTGAAACGATTCGGAAGTCCCGCGCGCGATTTTGATGGGGGAGATATGGGCGCCGCCGCGCAAAGGCTGGATGCAGCCGCGCAGAAACAATTGCCGCTCCGCCCGGCTGGAGCCGAGACGGTGCGTGCGCTGCTCGCTTGGTACGACGCCGAGCGCCGCGATTTACCCTGGCGCTACGGCCCGCGCAAGAAAGCTGATCCGTACCGGGTCTGGCTGTCTGAAATTATGCTGCAACAGACAACGGTCAAAGCCGTCATACCTTATTTCGAGAAATTCATCGCGCGCTGGCCAACGGTAACGCATTTGGCTGCCGCCTCGCAGGAGGAAATTCTGCAGATGTGGGCCGGGCTCGGCTACTACTCCCGTGCCCGCAGTTTGAAGAAATGCGCCGATGCCGTTGTGCGTGACTACGCCGGTCAGTTTCCCGCCGCTGAAGCTGAGTTGCTCAAATTGCCGGGCATCGGACCCTACACGGCGGCTGCGATTGCGGCCATTGCCTTCGGTCTTAAAGCGACGCCAGTTGACGGAAACATCGAGCGTGTTGTGGCGCGGTTGTTTGCGGTGCGCACGCCGCTGCCACTGGCAAAGCCGGAGATCAAGCACCTCGCTTCCACGTTGACACCGCCGCGCCGTGCCGGTGACTACGCGCAAGCGATGATGGATCTCGGCAGTCAAATCTGCACGCCCAAGCGGCCCTCGTGCCTCATGTGCCCGTTGCAGCAGGACTGCGCCGCCAACGCTCGCGGCGACGCGGAAACGCTTCCTATCAAATTGCCGAAGGCTGAGCGCCCCGTGCGCAAAGGCATCGCGTTTCTGGTTTTGCGTGAAGATGGCTGCGTGCTGTTGCGTCAGCGTGCCGAGGCCGGGCTGTTGGGCGGTATGCTGGAAATCCCGTCGACCAACTGGAGCGATAAAGTTCCAGCCCGCAAAGACGCGCTGAGGTCAGCTCCCGTCACGGCGGAGTGGTGGCCGGTCCCGGGCGACGTGGTGCACATTTTCACGCATTTCCGGCTTGAGATGACCGTCTATCGCGCCATCGTCGCGGAAGATGCCGGCGTCATGCTGTGGGCCGATCCGGAGCGCTGCCGTTGGGTCAAGCGCCGCGATCTCCACGCTCAAGCGTTGCCGAGCGTGATGAACAAGGTCATTGCCCACGGCCTGAAAGAAAGTTGACGCGCGGCCAGCACGTTCAGTAGTCGATCGTGACAATGACCGTGTCGGTGTAATTGCCCGACGGCGGCGTTGTTTGCGGTTGGACACGGCCATAAACCTGAATGGCTTGCGACGCGCCGCTGCCGGTGGATGTGAAAACATTGCTTCCGATTGTGCTGCCCCACGGCTGCGCATATCCGGCATCGCGATAAAGTCCGTAACGCAGCCGGTCGATGCCATGCTGCATCTCGCGCGCCGTTGGATCAGTCGTTCCAGTTAGTCCGCCATTGAGCGACAGCGTGAAAGGTGTGCTGCCGCTGCATTGTGTTTGTATCGTTGTCGATTGATCGACGGCGGCGAGTGTTGATGTCAGGCTACCGAACGCCAGTGGGCTGGCCGCTATCGTGCAACTTGCAAGATAATTGGCAGTGACGGACGCGGTGCCAGCCGTGGCGTTGCTCGCAGCGATGGTTAGGCAGCTTGGGCCGCCGATGGCCGACGCAGATGCGACTGAAAAGTCAGCGAGGCCAGCGAAGGCGGACGTATAAATACCTGCGGCGGCGCCTTGTTGCAGAGGGAAAATCTGCGCGTAGATTGGCAGCGATCCTGATCCAGTGCCGCCGAGCCCGATCGTTATATCGGCAAATGGCGGCGGGTAGCTGCTCATGACTCCAGAGACCGAGCCCCAGATCGTTGAAAATCCGGAGTCGCTATAAAGATTATAGTCGATCTGGCCACCTACTGGTCCTGTTAAACGGCGGCGGCCGCCACCAGCCGCGGCCCCACCCGAGCCTGGGCCAATACTCGGGCAGGCGCGCAGAACGTTGCCTGGCAGGCCTACACAAGTGATAGCAACCGTTCCTGTTGTCGTGATGCCGCCGCCACCGAGCAGACTGATGACACCGAACGCCAACGTGGTGTTAGCGCTGCACGACAATGCCGAGGCGGGTGCTGCGCTGGTCATGCATTGGATGAAAACAGCTGCTGCAATCCAGAACACGCGGCGCAAAGTCATTGGCAAATCTCCGGACCGATAGTGGGCTGCACTGCAGCTGTTGCTGCGAATGTAAACTGCGCCGTGCAGGTGCCGTTGGGCGCGCTGACTTGAATGGTATTGGCGGCTTTCAGATCTTTGATATAGGCCTGCCCGTCGTAGCCAACGACGAATGGCTCGTCCGAGCCGTCGAGATGGCCTTCCGAACCGGCGGGCAGGAAAGTTCCGTCCGCAGTTTTCAAAATCACGATGGCGCTTGGCGAAGCTTTCTTGACGTCGAAATCCACATAGACGCCGGTTTTGTATCCGGGCGTGACGTAGTCATACGTCGTCGCTGGTTCGGCATTGACCGGCAGA
>JAYUCQ010000333.1:0-3941 GCA_043740265.1 Hyphomicrobium sp. | reverse complement strand
CGAGCGCTGGTGCCAGTTTCCAAATCGCCATCAACAGCGGATAGTTCCACGGCGCGATGGAGCCGATGACGCCGACGGGATCGCGGCGGATCATGGATGTGTAGCCCGTCATATATTCGCCCGCGACCGGTCCGTGCATGGTGCGAACGGCACCGGCAAAATAGCGGAAGCAATCCGACGCGACGGGCATTTCATCTTGCAACATCCGGATGCGCGGCTTGCCGCAATTGAGCGCTTCGACCGTTGCGAAACTTTCAGCATCTTTGTCAATGGCATCGGCAAGTTTCAGCAGCAGACCTGAGCGCTCGGCCGGCGTCGTCCGCGACCACGTGCGGAAGGCTTTGACCGCCGCCGCCACCGCCGCATCGACCTGGGCAAGTGACGCATCCGGCAGGCTCGTGATCGTCGCCCCCGTTTTGGGATTGATCACCACTTCGGGTGCCTCGGTCCCCGTCTCAAATTTCGAGCCGATCAGCATTTGAGTGTCGAGCATATTGTTTCCTCCACGAGCGCTGTGGTTGCTTTAATGACTATTTTGAAGACCCGGCGGTGTGTTCGCCGTCACGGGTCAAGTAGTAGGCGGCAAGGATCGGCAGCAGCGTAACGGCGATGACGAGCACTGCAACCACATTCGTCACCGGGCGCTGGCGTGGCCGTATCAGTTCCGACAACATCCAGATTGGCAGCGTTGACTGTTGACCTGCGGTAAATGTCGTCACGATGACTTCGTCGAATGACAGAGCGAACGCCAGCATGCCGCCAGCCAAGAGCGCGGTTCCGATTTGCGGCAGCACGACATGGCGGAATGTCTGAAAACCGTTTGCGCCGAGATCCATCGAGGCTTCGACAAGGTTTCCGGATAACCTGCGAAAGCGCGCGACAGCGTTGTTGTAAACGACGACGATACAAAACGTGGCGTGGCCGAGGATGATGGTCCACATCGAAAAATCAAGGCCCATGAGGTCAAAGGCCGACCGCAACGAGATGCCGGTGATGATGCCAGGCAGCGCAATTGGCAGAATAAACAGCAGCGAGATCGTCTCGCGGCCAAAAAACTTAGATCTCGACAAAGCAGCGGCAGCCAGTGTGCCAAAAATCAGAGACAGCGTTGTAGCGATGGCTGCGACTTTCAACGACAAATAGAGCGGCGGCCAAATGTCGGGGCGCTGCGACCAGGCAATGCCAAACCATTTCGTGGTGTAGGCCGGCGGTGGAAACTCAAAACTCTTTTCTTCCGTCGTAAAGGCATAGAGGATGATCAGCGCCAGCGGCAAATGCAGAAACAGCAGGCCGGCGACGGCGGATATGCGAAGTCCGAGCGGAGTTGTGGTTTGCGCCTCAGAGGACATCGAACGCCCCCATGCGCTTTGCCGCCCAAAGATAGACCCCCATGATCGCCATCGGCACGACGGTAAAGGCAGCAGCGAGCGGAATGTTTCCCGCCGTTCCTTGAAGCGTATAAACGGCCTGGCCGATAAACAGCCGCGAATTGCCAACGATTTGTGGAATAATGTAGTCGCCGAGCGTCAGCGAAAACGTGAAGATCGATCCAGCAATGATACCTGGCAGGGCCAACGGCAAAATGACCGTGCGGAAGGTCTGGCCCGGATCGGCGCCAAGATCAGCGGAGGCTTCAATGAAGTTCGCCGGCACGCGCTCAAGGGCTGCTTGAACCGGCAGGATCATATAGGGCAGCCAAATATAGACGAACACCAGAAACGTGCCGATGTAACTGAACGATAGTGATGGCCCACCGACCACCGGCAGCGCCAAGACGCGATCCAGCAGCCAGGTGAGGTGCAGGCCGTTGACCATCCACGAGACGATGCCTTCTTTCGCCAGGATCAGTTTCCAGGCATAGACCTTAACGAGATAGCTCGACCACAACGGCATCATGATCGCCAGATAGAAGAAGGCTTTCGTCCAGCCTCGTGCATAGCGCGCTGCGTAATAGGCAATTGGAAACGCGATCATCGCCGAAGCGATAGTCACCAGCGCCGCCATAGTTACAGTGCGCAGGATAATCTGGACATTGGCTTCTTCCAGAAGCTGGGCATACGTCGAAAGCGTAAACTGGCGGACGATGACGCCGGAAAAATCATCGAGCGAATAAAAACTCTGGATCAGCAGCGCGAACAGCGATCCGATGTAGACGATGCCGATCCACAACAGCGGCGGCAGCAAAAGCAGAAGCGTCAGCAGCTTTGGGCGCGATTGGAAGAGATCAGAGAGCCCGTCCAGAATATGCGGCTTGCGGGCATCAAACCCCAATCCTGTCTGTTCCGGCGCCATGGCCCCCGACGCGCTCATGCGGCGCCCTCCATCGTCATCATCGCAGCCTTGGGCCAGATGAGCCGCACCGCGTCCCCCTGCTTGAAGCGGAACCCACCGGCGGCAACCTCGGCATTGAGGCGGATACCATCGACCGTGACGCTGACGCGCGTCACCGAACCTTGATAGTTGAGCACCGAAACAATACCGTCGGCAAAAGCCTGAACAGCGGGAACGAGTGTCGCTGGCGCAAAAACGCCGATCCGTTCAGGCCGCAAACTTGTCCATTGCGACGCGCCACCGTGGGTGGCTGCGAACTGCGGCTCCAGCACGTTGGATGAGCCGACAAAATCTGCAACGAACCGCGATTGCGGCCGCTCATAAACATCTGCCGGCGTCCCGACCTGGGCGATCTTACCATCGTTGAAGATTGCAACCCGGTTGGCCATCGACAAGGCTTCACCCTGATCATGCGTCACGAATACGAACGTGATGCCGAGGTCCTTCTGCAGCGACTTCAATTCTTCCTGCATTTGCTCGCGCAATTTGAGATCGAGCGCGCCGAGCGGTTCGTCCAGCAGCAAAACCTTCGGGCCGTTGACAAGGGCACGAGCGAGCGCGACGCGCTGGCGCTGACCGCCCGATAGCTGCGCTGTGCGGCGTGTCTCATAGCCGCCGAGCTTGACCATCGCCAACGCGTCGTTGGCATTGGCTTCGCGTTCCGATTTGCCAACGCCCTTGATCATTAGACCGTAGGCAACGTTCTCGCCGACCGTCATGTGTGGGAAAAGGGCGTAGTCTTGAAACACGGTGTTGACGTTGCGCTTGTAGGGCGGAACACCGGCGACCGGCTCGCCGAAGATCTCGATATGACCGTCATCTGGTTGTTCGAACCCGGCGATCAAGCGCAAGCACGTGGTCTTGCCCGAACCGGACGGTCCCAGTAGCGCGAAGAATTCGCCTTGCTCGATATCAAGCGTCACGTCATCGACGGCACGCACGGCACCAAAGCGGCGGGAAACGTTCTGAAAGCGAACGGCGGCGGGCATGAAACAACCATCATGAAACGGCCCGGCTCAATTAAACCGGGCCGCTCTGGGTGACGTCCGTTACTTTCCAAGAATGGCGATGTAATCCTTGGCCCATTGCGAATAAGGAACGCAGGCGCTCTCTTTTTCGCATTTGGCCGTTGGCGTGCGCCAGAACCAGATTTTGTCGAAGTTGTCATAGCCGTTGCCGGAGCAACCAGCATCCGTCAGCAGCTCGTTGCCTTTGCATGCGGACGGATTTGCCGGCACCGACCCGAACCACGCCGCCAAGTCGCCCTGGAGCTTGGGATTTAACGAATGCTCCATCCACTTGTAGGCGCAGTTTGGATGCTTGGCTTCGGCATGCATCATGGTGGTGTCGGCCCACCCCGTTGCGCCTTCTTCCGGCAGCGTCGAAGCAATTGGCTTCTTGTCCGTCGTCAGCAAATTGACCTGGAACGGCCACGACGACGACGCCACCACGCCTTCGTTTTTGAAATCGTCCACCTGCACCGTAGCGTCGTGCCAATAGCGGCCGATCAATGCCCGCTGGCTTTGCAGCAACGTGATGACAGCGGCGTACTGTTCCTTGTTCAGTTCGTAGGGGTTCTTGATGCCGAGTTCCGGCTTCTTCTTCATCAA
>JAYUCQ010000332.1:0-1569 GCA_043740265.1 Hyphomicrobium sp. | reverse complement strand
AATTTTATGCACAAAGTTCGAAATGAGCTTGGCACCGTCTGGCGTGTGAACGACTTCAGGATGGAACATCGTCGTATAGATGCGCCGCGCCTCATCAGTCGCAACGGCAAAGGGAGCGTTCTCGCTTGTTGCTTTGACCGTGAAGCCGGCCGGCAGTTTGGTCACACGATCACCGTGGCTCATCCAAACGGGGTAGTGGCGGCCGACGTCCCAGATGCCCTCGAACAGCCGGCTCTGCTCCTTGATTTCGACGTCGGCACGGCCAAATTCCGCGGCGTGTCCACCCTCGACAACGCCGCCCAATTGCAACGCTGTTGTCTGTTGTCCGTAGCAAATCGATAGGACTGGCAGCCCCGAAGTGAATACGCGATCTGGTGCCCTCGGGCTGCCAGCCTCCGTCACCGACGCGGGGCCACCGGAAAGGATCACGGCCTTGGGTTGCATTTTATCAAAAGCGGCTTCAGCTGACTGAAACGGATGGATCTCGCAATAGACGCCGGCCTCGCGGACGCGCCGCGCGATGAGCTGCGTCACTTGGCTGCCGAAGTCGATAATAAGAATGCTGTCGGTCATTCGGCTCGCATCATTTTTTGAGGCTGGGTCAGCGATGGCTCGAGGATAGAGCCATCGCCCGGTATGAGCGTCAAGGTCGCCCGCGCCAAGGGTTTCAAATGGTCTATTTTACCTGAGGAAAACAATCGATTTCGTCAGATTAGTTCATCCGCCAGACAGCGAAGTTGAGGGCAGCCGCGAACGACACCCACGCCAAATACGGAATAAAAATTTGTGCCGCCCGCGGCTCCAAGCTCCACGACGCGAAGATAAAGGCTGCTGTTGCCAGCCACAGTGCAGAGACATCGGCGAGCGCGGCACTGATATCTTGTCGGCCGAACATAAAGTACGACCACAGCGCGTTCAGGATGAGGCACAAAATCCAAATGACGAGTGCGGTGCTCACGCCGTCCGCGCGCCATACCAGCCAGCCTGCGACAGCGATCATCAGATAGAGAATAGTCCAGGCGATGGGGAAGACCCAATTGGGCGGTGTCCACCACGGCTTGTTGAGTGCCTCGTACCAGGGCCCTGTCTGAAACATTGCGCCAGACGCCGCCGCCATACTGACGAACACAATGAATGGAATGAGCGACCAATATTTTGCCATGCCGTTTTGATCTCCACGTTAGGTTAGCAAAGTCGAGACGACGTCGTATTCGCGGTTGTCTAGGTCGGTGCTGCGCGTTCCAGAACGGCGATGAAAAACCCGTCGGTTCCGTGGCGTGCAGGCGTGAGAACGAGATGATCGGCGCTGCCGTCTGCAGATACCGGCGGTTCTCCGGGCAGGGCCGCCCGCCAGGCTTCGGCAATTGGTATCGTCCGGAAATCTGGATTAGCGGCGAGACACGCCGCGATCTGATCGCTGTTCTCTTCCGGCAATATAGAGCACGTGACGTAAACGAGACGGCCACCGGGGCGAACCATTTTGACGGCGCGCGCCAGCACCGTCTGCTGGTCTTTGATGCGTTCTGAGAGTGCATGCGGCCGCAACCGCCACTTGGCATCGGGGCGGCG
>JAYUCQ010000331.1:0-1572 GCA_043740265.1 Hyphomicrobium sp. | reverse complement strand
CGAGTGCAAGCGCGATAGCCAGCCCCTTTTCCGGTGCAAGCAGGCTCAACGCCCGTTTGTAGATCTGCAACAGGGTCAGGTTGTCTGCGGTCATGGTGGCTTTCGCGGAGCGGGGCGTGTCGGTCGAACCTTACTTTCAGCCGGGCGGGTATCTACGTGCGGCTGCCTAATCTGCAAGAGGCTATTTCGTCCACTTGGCTCTGAGTTGCACTGCTGCCCCTCTGAGCGGTTCGAACGAGAAGACAATTGTGTGGCGTCCAGGGGAAACCTCTACCGCGCGGAAAAGCACATTAGCCCGCAGCACCGGGGCTTCGACGCCATCGACCGTCACAAACCACCAGGGTTGCCAGATATCGTTCAGCACAACGAACCCGCCGTCGGGACTGTCAGCGTCAAGAGCAACCTGCGTATTGTGGTATCCGGTGATGCGCACGCTACCGGGGCGGCGCGGCGCGGCGATAGGCTCGCCTTCAAGCAGTACGGTTGTTGCCGGATCAACGTCGGGCCAATTGCCGGTATTTAGGAGCGCATTGAAATCGCCGCGCAGGCTTTGATTTGCGAATAACACGCGCGGCAGCGCCCGAGAATTCTCATAGATGTAGCCGTCATCGGTTTTTGCAACGAGCATCAAATCGCCGGGCCGCAAATTCTTGTCAATTTGATCGACGGGCACACTCGTTGCGACGTACCGCAGGCCGAGCAGATCGGCAAGCCGTGAACGATACGACGGAAAGAGTGGCGAAAAACCCTTCTGTTCGGGAAGTCCGGCGTGATCACCTGCACCTGTTGCGCGTGTATAAAGCCCGAGCCGCAGCGGATTGTAGCCGAGCGTATTCTCCAGTCTGTGAGTTTGAGAAGCGTTTGGCCAATGAAAGCTGAAGCCAACGAGTTCGATGCGATCGCGCCGGGTATCGCTGATGGACTCGCGGGTCTTTTGCTGGAGAAGAGCGATTGTACTGTTCGTGGTTGCCGGATCGAGCACGTCATACATTTGCGGTGGCAATCCTGTCGCGCCGCCGGGCCGATTCGAATAGGCGAGGTCGCAACCCATAAAAACGGCAATGGCAAGGATAGCCGTCTTTGCTGGAATGGGACGGCCCGCCATAACGTACAGCAGCAACGCCGCGGCACATGTCAGCGTTGCGGGGATGAGGATCGCCGGCCACGCGTCGTTGAGCTTTCCGAAATGCGCGGCCAGTGCGGCCATGCTCGCGAATGCCGTCGCCGGTAGTGCAACGAGCGCCACTTTCTGCCACGGCCACAGCCGCGGGGCCGGCTCGGACAGAATTTCATTGAGGGAAAATCCGGCGATGACGCTGGTAAAAAATCCGATGACAAAAACCGCATCTGCTGGCCGCCGGTAGAGGTCGACGCCGGGGATGTAGGCATGCATCCATGAGAAAGCCGGTGTGTACCAGCCGAGGCCGTAGACCACCGCGAATCCCAATGCCAACGTAAAGATCCGGATTGCGGGCTGCCACAGTACGCCAGTGACGGCGGACCAAATCAACAGCACGGCCGGCAAAGCACCCAAATACATCTGGCCCATGTTCTGAGCGATGTAGAGCCCGG
>JAYUCQ010000330.1:0-3964 GCA_043740265.1 Hyphomicrobium sp. | reverse complement strand
GCCGCCGCTTTGGCGGACGCGATCACACGACGGTGCTGCACGCCATCCGCAAAATCGAGGGCGAGATCACCAAAAATCCGCGTCTCGAGGACGAACTGGAAGAGCTGAAAAAAATGCTCAACCATTAGAGCTTTTGTTGGCATCGGCGGCCGGCTCGACGTAGGAGAGTCGCCGATGCCCAATTAAAACAGCGCCGGAGTCCTGAGAATGGGCTCCGGCGCTTGTCGTTTGTGGTGAGAACGTCGCAAAAACGCTGAAAATCGCAGCCCCTCGCCGTTTTGAGTGCTTGAAAATTGGCCCCCATTGGGGCTTGATCAGTCCCCGCGGACGATTCCGGCCCGAAGCTGGAAGTGCATGCGCGGCGACGTCCCTTTCATTCGTGACGCGCGCGCTCTGAGGCGGAACGTTCGCTAAAGCGCCGCGCTCATCCCAAAGTCAAAGCCAAAGGAACACTATGCGTCTCGAGATCGAACGTGGAGAACTTCTAAAGGCGCTGAGCCACGTGACGAGCGTTGTCGAGCGCCGCACCACGATCCCGATACTGTCGAACGTGATGCTGAAGGCGTCGGGGTCGTCGCTAACCTTCAAGGCGACGGACCTTGAGCGCGAGGTGAGCGAAAGCGTCGAAGCTAAAATTCAGACGGCAGGCGCGCTGACGGTTCCAGCCCACATGCTGCACGACATCGTGCGCAAATTGCCGGATGGCGCCGAAATCGAGTTGAAGCGCGACGGCGACAAGGAACGCCTGATGCTGACCTCGGGGCATTCGCGGTTCTCGCTGCAGACCTTGTCGGCGGAAGATTTTCCGGATCTTGCGGTCGGTGAAATCGGCCACGAGTTCACGATTGACGCGGCCGATTTGAAGAGGCTGATCGACAAGACCAAGTTCGCGATCTCGACGGAAGAGACGCGCTATTATTTGAACGGCATCTATCTGCACGTTGCCGAGACCGGCAAAAACAAAACCTTGCGCGCCGTTGCGACCGACGGTCATCGCTTGGCGCAGGTGGAGCTGCCGCGTCCGAAGGGAGCTGACGGCATGCCGGGCGTTATCATTCCGCGCAAGACCGTGCACGAGCTTGGCCGCTTGCTGGAAGATACCAGCGCCAAGGTCAAGGTCGGCGTGTCGCAAACGAAGGTGCGGTTCGAAATTGGGCCGGTGGTGCTGACGTCGAAATTGATCGACGGCACGTTCCCGGACTATGGCCGCGTCATTCCGCACAACAACGACAAGGAAATGAAAGTGCCGAACGCGGCGTTCATTTCAGCCGTTGATCGCGTCTCGACGATTGCCAGCGAACGTGGCCGCGCCGTGAAGCTCAACCTCGCCAAGGACAAGCTGATCCTGTCGGTCAACAACCCCGAAGGCGGCAGCGCCACGGAAGAAATTCCGGTCGGCTATGCGGCTGGCGCTTTGGAGATCGGTTTCAACGCGCGGTATTTGCTCGACATCGCCGGTCAGCTCGAAAGCGAAGACGCGCGGTTTTTGCTGGCTGATCCGGGTTCACCGACCATGGTCCGCGACGGCGGCGACGATGGCGCGCTGTACGTGCTGATGCCGATGCGGGTTTAGGGATTTTCGCGCAGAGGGAGGGAGCGGTAGTGAATATTTCGGCCAACGAATTAAATGACAATCAGTTGACATATGTCATGCTAGGCGATCTGCGCCGAGACATCCAAAACAGCAATTTCGGGCACTTGAACAGAATAGTATCAGTTTGGTGGACTAAGCTCATCAAACACGGCCAATTTGAGCATTTGTTCTTCGACCTTCAGGATCTTGATCAGCGCTGCCAGGCTGATGATGAGTCAGACACAATTAAAGGCCAACTAGACGCGTATCTCGAAAGTTTGAGACCTAGCCTGTTTGCGTGACAACCACGTCGCTCGCGTAGCCTGCAATAGAAATTCGGATTGTAGGGTGCAATAGACCCGCCCGGATTCCCTCTCCCCATTTCTGCATTTCATGGGGAGGCGGTAGAGCCGGGCCCCGCGAAGGCGGGGAGTAAGGGGCGGCAGCTTGTTCGAACGCCTCCCCCTTGAGGGGGGAGGAAAATGCGCCATGAGTTACGTCGCGCATCGCAATTCTCTCTAAGCAAAGAAACGCGGCGTAACTCATCCTTGGCGCATTAGGTGGGGGTGACCAGGATCACGCGCATCAAGTGCCACCCCCATCTGATGCGTCCAGCGGCTTAGACCGGCGTCTTGAACGCGCGTAAAAGCCTGCGACCGCCGGTCTAAACTGCGGACGCATCTTCTTCCCCCCTCAAGGGGGAAGGGATTCGAACCCGTTTCACGAATCCGTTGCGGATGCTAAGCGGGGGCGATGACTTCTCCCACAAGCACCACTCCTGATCATTCCCCCAACTCTGCAAGCCTCTGGATCGAGCGCTTGGCGCTGACGAATTTCCGCGGCTACGCGCACGTGACGCTGGTGACGTCGTCCGAGCCGCAAGTTATTGCTGGGGCGAACGGGGCGGGCAAGACCAATCTGTTGGAGGCGCTGTCGTTGCTGGCGCCTGGGCAGGGCATGCGGCGCGTGCCGTTTGCTGAGTTGGCGCGGGCTGCCGGCGATGGCAGCTTCGCCGTCGCGGCCAAGGTGCATACGCTCAATGGCGTGGCGGATATTGGGACAGGGATTTTAGGCGCACGAATTCCCTCCCCACTTGTGGGGGAGGGTCAGGGAGGGGGGGAATCCCGATTGTCGCCGCCACGGAGTCCCCCCACCCCCCGGATCGATTCCAGTCGCGATGCGACCGGGTCCGGGGCAGGCTCTAACCCCTCCCCCGTCGATGCGAAGCATCGCTCCGCGATGAGGGGGGGAGGGGGATTCACCGATCGTGAGCGCGCCAGCGAACGCACTTCAGAGCGCGGCCGCATCGTGCGCATCGACGGCAACGCGCAATCGGGCTCGGGCGTGCTGGCCGACTATCTCGAAATCGTTTGGGTGACGCCGGCGATGGATGGGTTGTTCACGGGTCCAGCGTCAGAGAGGCGCAGATTTCTCGATCGGTTGATCCTCTGTTTTGATCCGGCGTATCGCACAATCGCAGGGCGCTTCGAGCGGGCGATGACCAGCCGCAACCGTCTGCTCTCGGACGGCGTGCGCGACAATTCGCAACTGTCCGGTTTCGAGCGCGTCATGGCGGAAACCGGCATTGCGGTGGCGGCGGCGCGGCTCGAGGCGGTCTCGGCGATGGCGGCGGTGGTGGCGAGGCGCAAGGCGCGCGATCCCAATTCGGCGTTTCCGTGGTCGGAGTTCAAACTCGAAGGCGCAATCGAGGACAATATCGCGGCCATGCCAGCCGTCGAAGCTGAGGACGCCTACGCCCGTACTTTGCGCGATATGCGCGAGCGTGATCGTGGCGCGGGCCGCACGCTCGAAGGTCCGCATCGCTCCGACCTCGCGGTCGGGCATGGACCGAAGGCGATGGCGGCGCGGCAATGCTCCACCGGCGAGCAGAAAGCGCTGCTGCTCGGCCTCGTCCTCGCGCATGCCGAATTGCTCACCGAACGCCAGGAGGGCGCGGCACCCGTGCTGCTGCTCGATGAGATCACGGCACACCTCGATGCCCACCGCCGCGCCGCGCTGTTTGATGAAATCCTGCACCTCAAAGCCCAAGCCTGGATGACGGGAACCGATGCCAGCGCTTTCGATGCACTGCAAGGCAAGGCCCGCTTTTGGAGCGTCGACGAGGCTCGAATTACCGGCCGCTGAGGGGCCAAGTTATCCCCGCTGTAAGGTGAACGGAGCGTCGGACAAACGGTCACAGCCAAACCCCTGAAAAGGCACACGTTTTTCCGATCGTTTTTCGCTAATTATGAGCGATTTCATAGCGCTTTTCAGGGCGTTTTGTGATACACTCGGCTTGTGAATTTGGACTGTTGACCGAAGGCCGAAAATGACCGCTTCCCCTGCCAAGAAACCGCCCGCCGCCGACGACTACGGCGAAGACAGCATCAA
>JAYUCQ010000329.1:0-3968 GCA_043740265.1 Hyphomicrobium sp. | reverse complement strand
TTGGTCTGGTCGAGGTGGAAGATCGACGAGTGGCTGTCGTGGTTGAAGTCGGATGAAACGTTGGGCTGATCGGTGGTGCCGAGCACGCCTTTCAGCGGCCCATGCGAGGCCGCCTTGAGGATCGCGGCGTTGATCTCTGCAACCGTCGTCTCGCGCTTCGGGACAAACTTGAAGTCGACAACCGACACGTTCGGCGTCGGCACGCGGATGGACGTGCCATCGAGACGGCCGTTCAATTCCGGTAGCACGAGGCCAACGGCCTTGGCGGCGCCCGTCGTCGTCGGGATCATCGACAAGGCTGCTGCGCGGCCGCGGTAGAGATCTTTGTGCAGCGTGTCGAGCGTTGGCTGGTCGCCGGTATAAGCGTGGATTGTGGTCATGAACCCGCGCTCGATGCCGACGAGGTCGTTGAGAACCTTGGCGACAGGCGCGAGGCAATTCGTGGTGCAGGACGCGTTTGAAACGACCAGATGGTCTTTAGTCAGCTTGTCGTGGTTGACGCCGAAGACGACCGTCAGATCAGCACCATCTGCAGGGGCCGAGATAAGGACCCTCTTGGCGCCCGCGTCCAAATGCAGCCTGGCCTTGTCCTTTGACGTAAAGATGCCAGTGCATTCAAGAGCGATATCAACGCCCATGGCATTATGGGGCAACTCAGCCGGGTTCTTGATGGCGGTAACTTTGATCGGGCCGCGGCCGGCATCAATCGTATCGCCCTTGACTGTCACAGTGTGGGGGAAGCGGCCGTGCACGCTGTCGAAGCGAAGCAAATGGGCGTTAGTTTCAACTGGCCCCAGATCATTGATGGCAACGACTTCAATGTCGGTGCGTCCGCTTTCAACGATGGCGCGCAGTACGTTGCGGCCAATGCGGCCAAATCCATTAATCGCAACCTTGACTGCCATAGACAAAATCCTCCGGGATGTTGAAGCGACGTGAGTGGTGCGGCGAAAGTCGCGCTTAAAACCATCACATGCGGCTGAGGGGAACGAATTGCGCGCCATTAACTGGATGGGGGCTCTGCCTGTCAATGCGGCATGCCCTCAGTGAGCACAACATTGTGAATTTGGATTGTGCTCAAATACAGCGTGCACAAGACGTCAGGTTTATTGACGTGCTTAACCATCCGCGACTAACGTGGACTTACACGCTTGGCGCGATTGCGTCGATCGTGCCGCCGCTTGAGGCGAGTTGAGGCTTATGGCTGACCGCAGTACCGCAAAATCAAAGCGACCAGACACCACAAATTTGCCCGCCAAAGGCCCGCCTGCCGGTGGTCTTGGTGCGGAAAATGCCCGGCTGAAGGCTGAGCTGGCGGAAGCCCGCGAGCGCATCGCCGACCTGGAGTTGAAACAGGCAGAGATCATCAACCGCATTGATTGGGTTATCGATTCGCTGCATAACCTCCAGGAATGACGTGTGCTCCGAGTCAGATTGAAGGACGGCGCAAGCCGGTGCACGTTGGCCCAGGTTTCCATCAGCTTTAATAAACGCACCTACCGCTTTCAATGCGCGGAGAACGAAGCCGAGCGCCTCGAACAACTCGCCAACTATCTGAAAACCAAGCTTGATAAGTTGATGCAGGAGCACGGTCCGCTGGGCGATGAGCGTCTTGTTCTTATGGCCGCCCTGACCCTCGCCGACGAACTCTTTGATGCACGCGCTGATATCGATGAATTGCTCGATGATCAGACGGACAAGCTCAAGTCCGTCGCCGGCGATGCAAAGACGAAATCCGCGCCGGACGATGCCCGCAAGACCGGTACGTCAGCCTCGAGCACGTGAGCCATCTTAGCGATCGTGCTCGGGGATCCCGCGTAAGACTCGGCAAAACTGTCAAAAATCGTTAGTGTGCCTCCGGCGGCTCTTTCGCTGGATCCCCGCGCCATGCGCGCCAAAGAAGCGCTCAAGCCGCGAGGATGACGTACACATGATCGAAAAAATCCGCGTCTGGGCGCGTGGGCTCAAAGCCGAAATCGCGATCCTGGCGGCGGCGGTCCAGGACGAGCGGACGCCCTGGTACGCCAAGGCACTGGGGGCTTTCGTCATTGCCTATGCTGTCAGCCCAATCGATCTCATTCCGGATTTCATTCCCGTGATCGGCTTCCTCGACGACGCCATTTTGCTTCCCGTTGGCATCTGGGCGGTGCGTCGCTTAATTCCAGCCGACGTAATCGCCGAGCATCGTGCAAACGCCGCAGCCGGTCAGCGCTTGCCGCCCAACCGCACGGCCGCGGTGGTAATTTTGACCCTTTGGGCGGTGAGTTTAACGTTTGCTGCGTGGTGGCTGTGGACTAAGTTTGCGGGATAGCGCAGGCCGGCCTGGATTTCCGTGGCCTCATACCTTACGTTGAAGAGGCTGCGGGGCCCGTTAGGGGCAAATGACCCGGGGGCCTATAAGATCCGCAAGGGTGCTGTCCCTGGCTGGAGCCGTGGCTCCGGACACACGGTGCCCACCTACACTCGTAGGGACCACGCGGGATCATGATCCCGACGGCTTCGCGGCACTTTATTGTTGGGCGCTTGGCGACTCTCGTTCCGAGAGCCGGCCGCCAAGCGCCGGACGTGTGACTGGCGCTTCCGAAACGCGTGTCCAACGCGTCGGCCGGAAGCGCCGGATGTGTGACTGGCGCTCAATTAAAAAATGCCCGATCTGAAAACAGACCTTCGCGCCCACGCACTTGCTGTCCGCAAAGCGGCCTTCGCGGTGCACGGCGGTGAGGCGAGCCGTTTACTTGCGGCGCACGGCCTTGATTTTCTCAAGGTGAGGGCGGGAACAACCGTGTCCGGGTTCGCGGCCATTCGCGACGAGATCAATCCTGCCGATTTGATGCTTTGGCTTCACGCTGAAGGTGTTCGCCTAGCGCTGCCGGTGATGGTTGGCAAAGGCAAGCCGCTGGTAATGCGGGCCTGGGCTCCAGGGGACGCGATGGAGGCTGCCGCGTGGGGCATTGCCGAACCGACGGACGACAAGCCCGAGGTCGAGCCAGACATTGTGCTCGTGCCGCTGTTGGCCTTTGACGACCGTGGTTACCGGCTGGGCTATGGCGGCGGGTTTTATGATCGCACACTTGCTCAGTTGCGGGCCAAAAAACCGGTGACCGCAGTCGGCCTCGCCTATGACGAACAAAAGGTCGACGCGGTGCCCTTCGAAAGCTATGACCAGCGCCTGGATTGGGTCCTGACACCGTCGGGCCCGCTGCGTTGCCACTCCCATTGAGCCGAGGGCTCTTAGAAAGACTTTGAATGCGTTTTTTGTTTCTCGGCGACATAGTCGGCCGTACGGGCCGCACCGCCGTCTGCGAAGCTCTGCCCGGATTGATCGCGCGCCACGCCTTGGACTTTGTCGTTATCAACGGCGAGAACGCCGCCGGCGGCTTTGGGATCACGGAAGCCATCCTCAACGAATTGATCGATGCCGGCGCCGATTGCGTCACACTTGGCAACCACGCCTTCGACCAGAAAGAAACGCTGGTTTACATCGAACGCCATGACCGGCTCGTGAGGCCCCTAAACTTCCCCGCGGGCACGCCGGGCAAAGGCGCGACGATGCTGAAAGCCAAGAACGGTGCGGACGTGCTTGTCATCAATGCCATGGGCCGCGTCTTCATGACCGAACTCGATTGCCCATTCCGCGCTATCGACAACGAGATCACGGCCTGCAAGCTGAAATCTGGCGTTGACGCCATCTTCGTCGATTTTCACGCCGAAGCGACCAGCGAAAAGCAGGCGATGGGATTGTTCCTTGATGGCCGCATCAGTGGCATGGCCGGAACCCACACCCATACGCCAACCAGCGACTATCGCATTCTGCCGGGCGGCTCGGCCTATATGTCGGACGCGGGAATGTGCGGCGATTACAATTCCGTTCTCGGTATGGAAAGCGACGAGCCGATCAACCGCTTTTTGACCAAGATCCCGCGCGGGCGGTTTGAGCCCTCATTTGGCCCGGCAACGCTGTCGGGTCT
>JAYUCQ010000328.1:0-3968 GCA_043740265.1 Hyphomicrobium sp. | reverse complement strand
CAACACCGTTGGCCCGAGACGGCGCTCTTGCAGACCGATGATTTTAGCGCTTTGGCCTTCGCCCTTTGACATAACGCTCACGCAAGTGTTCCAATGATGCGGGCGATTTCCTGATCGAACTGAGCGCAGGTGCGAATGATTGTGCGGAACAATTCGCCCTGCCTCTTCCAAATCGCTTCGTGGGCCTTTTTCTCCTGCACCTGAATAGTGTCGAGTTGCTCGGCACTGGCCGTCACTGCCGCTAGGAACTGTCCGAACCGCTCCGACGTCATCAGCGCGTAGAGCTCGTCGGTCTTGGATGTGCGCTGGTCGTTACTGACTTTCAGGCAGTGCAGCTGCACGATCTGCTGGCGCAACAAAAAGGCGATGACGGAGGCGCGTGCCGGGTTAGCAATGACAACACCGTGCTCGATGTGAAGCTGCTTTTTGTCTTTCGGGAAAGCCCGCGTCGACAGTACCGCGTGATCGGCGCCGGCGGCGATTTTGTCTTCTCTGAGTTTGGTGGCGTGATCGGTGCGCCACTGGAGATGATTTTTTGAATCGTAGACGATAACGCCGCACTTGGCGCCGTTGTGGCGGACCTCGTGGATGACGTCGGCACCAGTGTTGCCGCGCCCGACGCGGGTAATCAGATCGGCTGGAAATTCTGCCTTCAGGGTCTCGAACAAATCGACCTCGGCGCCTTCGCCAAGTTCCTCCACGGACTTGCTTTCAACCTTCCTTTTGAGATCGTCGACAATGCTTTCGAACTTCGCGCGTTCGGTCGCGTTTTTCGCCTGCTCGGCGTTGACGGCGTCGGTTTTGGCTTTTTCGAGCGCTTCTCGAACTTCCAGAACACGCACCGCAATCGCCTGCTCCTGGGCGACACGTAATTCAGCGGCGGTCCTCTCGGCTGCGTCCCGAGCGTCAGAAACGTCCTTGAGTTTGGCGGCAAAGGCATTGTTAGCGCGCGCCTCTGCCTCGGTGCGGATGGCCTCGGCACTGACTGCAAGCTCGGCCTTCATCGCCGTGATCGCGGCATCGGCTTTGGCATGCTCGGCCTCTAAAGCCTGGCTGAAGCGCGCCTCCGACTCGGCCTTAAACTGACGCTCTTTGAGGGCGATGCGACCGTTGACCTCGTCGAGCCGGTCGTTGGGGATGGGTTGATCGCAGGTTGGGCAGCGGTCGCCTGCGATGTGAAGATCGGGCTTTGAGCCCTGAATCGCGTGAAAACCTGCCATAACAACCACTCCTGGGATTAATTAGGTCCTATAATATCCTAATATCACTCAAGTGTCAAGTGCAACTTGAGGTTAATCCCGGCTTTCGCGGGTTTTTCAACGGCTTTCCCAGCTTTTCGCAGGCAGCGGGTCGGGACACCGCCAAGCGCGCAAATACAAATAGGCCGGCCACCTTCTCGTCACGAGCAGGCAACCGGCCAATTAAACTCTGATTCTGACGGGGCGTTAAAGTTCAGTGCGCCGGTAACTGCGGCGGTGTTTTGTCGTTGATCGCAGCCGCGCCAGCGCGGGGGTCGTCCGGTGTGCGGCGCGACTTACCTTCGAACAACGCGCCCTGCTCAATCGACAATGACTGGTGGTAAATATCGCCATCAACTTGGCTGGTCGCCTGGAGCATGACGCGTTTCGAACGCACGGTTCCGATCACATGACCGCGTATGACAACTTCTTCGGCAATGACGCCGCCGGTGATCGTTGCCGTCTCACCGATGACGACGTGGCTGCCGTGAATATCGCCCTCAACAATACCGTCAACTTGGACTTCACCTTTCGAAACCAAGTTTCCGGTGATCGTCAGGTCGGGACCGATCAGCGACAGGGAGCGTTCGCTGGTGCGCGCGCTCGCTGCAAGAAACGGGCGGGCAGGAAAGGCGGCGACATCGTTGGCGCCGTTTACGCCTTGGATTTTATTGAGCTCTGGCTCGGTCCTACGGAAGTTCGGCAACATATGAATTTCCCCTCTGACACAACAAAAGCAACTGCCCCGCACTCAATCGATCGGCCCACTCAACAACCCTGGCTGGCTGGAACCCTGGCTGGCTGGGCTGACGAGCTGATCCGGCGATGATTCGCTTATCACCTGCGTGCCAATAAACCAGCCTACCGGCTTCGGCTATCCACTGCAATTGCCACCTGCGTACGGCCTTAGTGTAGGGTTGTGCCGTATGTGTGGCCGTCCCCACACGCTTTAGATTTGGATAACGTGCCGCGGGTGCTAACTTTTGAGCGCTTTGACAGCGGCCAGAACTTCAGCGGCATGACCTGGAACCTTCACCTTGCGCCAGATCTGGGCAACGCGACCGGCGCTATCGATGAGGAATGTCGAACGCTCGACGCCCATGTATTTCTTGCCATACATCGATTTTTCGACCCACACCCCGTAGGCCGAAGCGGCCTTTTTGTCCTCATCGGCCGCCAAGCGCAGGGACAGCTCGTACTTGGTCTTGAATTTCTGGTGGCTGGCGGCGCTGTCTGGAGAAATTCCTATGATTTCGGCCCCGGCTTTGGCGAAATCGGCGGCCATACAGGAAAAGTCTTTGGCTTCAGCGGTGCAACCCGACGTATCGTCCTTGGGGTAGAAGTAAACGACAACGATTCGGCCCTTCAATTTCGACAAGTGAATGTCGTGTCCGTCGTCGCCTGAGAGCTTGAATTCAGGAGCTTTTTTGCCAGCTTCGATCATCTAAAAGTGCCTTTCTTTTGTCGCTTTTAGACTCGCACCTGATGCTCTACGGATTGAGCCAGTCATGTTCTGGCCGCGACCACGATTTAGTCAGTCAGTACCTTGGGTTGGGGAGCACCGCAAGACGTGGGCCGACGACACGATGAAGGGCTTTGGTAGAAACGTTGAATACCTATCCTACAGGCATACGCCCGGTTGATCCGCGGCCAGGGCAGGGGCGCTCGGCGCCACCGCCATTGCCGCCTGGCGAGATCAAAACCGTCACAGTTGGACAGGGCCCGGGCCAGCCCCCACTTGAACCGGAACCAGGTTTCAGCCCTTGGCGCATGCTGGCACGCGTTGGCAAGACGCTGGCCTACACCATCGCCCCCCTGGCGTTGTTGGCGTGCTTGGCGTCCGGCATCGTCTACGTCCGGCTGCGTCACGGCCCAGTGAGTTTCGATTTCGTGGTGCCGCCGATAGAGCGCGGTATCAACGCCGAGCTTGTCAACAACACCGTCAAAATCGAAGGCGCGGAACTTTATCTCAACGACACCGGATCGATGGAATTCCGGCTGCGGCAGCTGACCATTTTTGATACCGATGGCGATGCCATAGGCAGTTCACCACAGGCGGCTGTCAACATATCAACCGCCGCGCTTTGGCGCATGCGCATCGTCCCCGCACGCGTCGAGTTAATCGATCCGGTCATCAACCTCGTCTACACAGACGCTGACGGTTTGGCTCTTGAGGAGATTGTGCGCGGCCCTGTTGCAGCCGAGCGGCCGTCACTCCCCAACGCGCGCCAGCAACCGTTGAATCCGTCGTCCGATGCCGGCCATTCCGTCGCGACTAAATCGGCACCACGCCAGGTCAACATCGCCCGGATGTTGAGTGACGCGTCCAGGCGGGCCCGCAAAAGGGTCGGAGCGACGTCCTATCTTGTCGAATTTGGTGTTCGCAACGCCACCGTCAATCTCGCCTACGCTGGCCGGAAATCATCGTGGAGCGTTCCCGACGCAAGCATCGATCTTGATCATGCACGGCGGCGCAGCGTTATCTCAGGACGCGCCAACGTTGCGTCGCCGCGTGGACCTTGGGCGTTATCGTTCGTAACCGATGAGACCGAAAAAACTGACAGGCTTGAGGTGAAGGCAACGGTCCGCGATCTCGTACCGTCGACGTTGGCTGGTGCCGCGCCGCCGCTTGCTCTTTTGCAAATGTTCGATATGCCGGTTGCCGGAGATGCAACCGTAGAACTCTCGACAGACGGCGATATCGAGAGTTCGCTGATTGCCGTCGAAGCT
>JAYUCQ010000327.1:0-3972 GCA_043740265.1 Hyphomicrobium sp. | reverse complement strand
TGCGCGTTGGCTGCATCCGGCAGGATAGCTCGATCCCGGCGATGGTCCGCGTCGATGACCTTCTGGGCAAGCACTTCGCTATTTTGGGCACAACGGGTACCGGTAAATCATGCACGACAGCCCTCATACTTCGCGCCATTCTCGAAAAGAACCCCGCCGCGCATATTGTTCTGCTTGATCCCCACAACGAATATGCAACGGCCTTCGGCGAACTGGCTGAAGTTATCTCGCCGCGCAACATGCAGTTGCCATTCTGGCTTTTGAACTTTGAAGAAATCGTCGAAGTCCTGGTCGGCGATATGGAGCGCAAGGCCGAGATCGAGGTTCTCCAAGAATTGATCCCGATCGCCAAGAGCCGCTATAATTCTGGCCGCACCGGTGACAGTAACAAACTGCGCCGTGGCGTTCTCGATACTGGCCGCTATACGGTTGATACGCCGGTACCCTACCGTATCTCGGACCTCACGAGCCTTATCGATGAGCGCATGGGTAAGCTTGAGAACAAGCGCGATCTCGCACCCTATCGCCAGCTCAAAAATCATATCGAGAATATCTCGCAAGATGGCCGCTATGGTTTCATGTTCGGATCGCTGACGGTTTATGACGGCATGACGCAAGTTCTCGGCCGCATCTTCCGCGTGCCCGTCAACAACAAGCCGATCACCATTCTTGAATTGACGGGATTGCCCACTGAAATCGTCAACGTGGTCGTCTCGGTTCTCTGCCGCATGACGTTCGACTTCGCACTTTGGAGCGAAGGCCAGGTTCCAGTGACGCTGGTCTGCGAGGAAGCCCACCGCTACGTTCCAGCAAACGCCTCGCTCGGTTTCGAGCCTTGCAAGCGCGCCATCGCGAAGATCGCCAAAGAGGGCCGGAAATACGGCGCGTCTTTGTGCATCGTGACACAGCGCCCGGCTGAAATCGATCCGACGATCTTATCTCAGTGCAACACCGTTTTTGCGCTGCGCATGGCCAACGATAAGGACCAGGCCATCGTGCAATCAGCTGTTGCCGATACTGGTTCCGGGCTTCTCGAGTTTCTGCCATCGCTCGGCCAGCGTGAAGCCATCGCTTTCGGCGATGGTATGTCATTGCCTGTCCGCATCAAATTCGATGAGTTGCCAAAAAATTGCCTGCCGCGGTCTTCGACGGCGCGCTTTTCTGAAAAGTGGCAGAAGTCGATGGGTGACGAAGGCTTCCTGGAGCAGGTTGTCGATCGCTGGCGCCTCTCAGGTATCGGCAGTGGCGGCGATATGAGCCAGCAGATGGCGATGATGGCCGATGCTGTTGGCCTTACAAGTAACGTCGAGAGCGAAGAATTTGACTCTCCTGGCTTTGACAATGCCGCTTCGCGCCCTGCTTTAAGTCCCGCTGTAACGCAAAACTATCCGTCGCAGGCTGGCGCTGCGCGGGCGGCAGCACCACTGTTGCGGAAAGATTCTCCGGGCATGGCACAGCCGTCCCGCCTCGGTCCCGGCAATGTCGCCAGCAGTCAAGGCCGCCCTGCCGCTCCGGCGGCCGAACCTGCCGCAGCAGCACCGGCAGGCCAATCTCTGCGATCATTGCGGGAAAGGCTGATGCGTCCGGCTGGGCAGTAGGTTTTGGCGCACAGGTTCTGTGTCTAAAGGCTTGATCCAGTCGGCCCGTCATAAATAGGGCGGATGACCGGTGGAAGACTGCGCCAGGACTACAAGACATCGCCGGAATGCGTGGTAATGTGACGGCTTCGGTCATCCGCCAATCCAAAAAACGATATTCGACAAGGGGCACGTCCATTCATGAACGCGATTTTTCCTGTAATCTTGTCAGGTGGATCGGGCACACGGTTATGGCCGCTGTCGCGGTCGATGTACCCCAAGCAGTTTATCCGTTTTTTCGCCGGTCAGAGCACGACGTTTCTGGGTGCAGCGATGATGCGCCTGAAGGCCGACGCCGGCTTCGCACCACCGATCCTGTTGTGCAACAACGATCACCGTTTTCTGGTGCGGGAAGAAATTGAACGCGCTGGCATCAAGCCGCGCGCTATTATTCTAGAACCGATTGGCCGCAACACCGCGCCGGCGATTGCCGTTGCTGCACTTGCGGCGCTAAGGGAAAACCCGGGCGCGATTTTGGCCGTCATGCCGTCCGACCACGTTGTCAAGGACGACGTCAAGTTCATGGAAGGCGTGAAGCGCGCCGCCAAAGTTGCTGCGACCGGCAAGCTCGTGCTGTTCGGCATCAAGCCGGATGAGCCGCATACCGGTTACGGCTACATCAAACAAGGCGCGCCGCTCGAAGGTTTCAACGGCGGCGCCTATACGGTCGAGAGCTTCAACGAAAAGCCCGACAAGGCAACGGCTGAGAAGTATCTTGCGGCCGGCGGCTACTATTGGAACAGCGGAATTTTCGTTCTCAACGCCCGCACCTATCTGGAAGAAGTCGCCCGGCTTGAACCGGCGATCCTCGAGGCCGCACGCACGGCGCTGGCGAAAGCCACCGACGATTTGGGCTTCCTTCGTCTCGACAAAGCCAGCTTTGCGTCGTCGCCTAACATATCCATCGACTATGCCGTCATGGAAAAAACCGTCACCGCCGCCATGCTGCCGCTGGATGTCGGCTGGAACGACGTCGGCTCGTGGTCGTCGCTTTGGGATATTGCGCCGCGCGACGACAAGGGTAACTACATCCACGGCGAAGCCGTGCTCGAAGATACCAACGGCTGCTACGTGCATTCGGAAAAGTCGATTATCTCGACGATTGGTGTTCGCGACCTCGTCATCATTGATACGCCCGACGCGCTTCTGGTGGCTGACAAGAGCCGCACCCAGGACGTTTCGAAAATCGTTGCGCGCCTGAAGCAATCCAACCGCAAAGAGCAAGAACAGCACCTGCGCAACTACCGGCCTTGGGGCTACTTCGAGACCCTCAACGTCGGCCCGCGCTTTCAAGTTAAGCTGCTGCACGTCAAGCCGGGCGGCAAGCTGTCCATGCAAATGCACCACCATCGCTCAGAACACTGGATTGTGGTGCAGGGCACGGCGAAAATTGTCATCGGTGAAATCGAGAAACTGGTGCGCGAAAACGAGAGCGTCTACATTTTCGCGACCCAGTGGCACCGCTTGGAAAACCCCGGCAAGGTGCCTGTCGAGATCATCGAAGTGCAGATTGGATCGTACCTCGGCGAGGACGACATCATGCGCACCGACGATATTTATCACCGTTCGCCGGACGAGACGAAGTAAGGCTGTAGGGACGGCTCTAGTCAAATAGCGCCAGCGCATCCGACAGCGGTGGTTGCATCTTATCTTTATCCGAGAGATGAGCCGTCGCGTTTGTGACGGGCCACGTGATGGCGAGCGCCGGGTCATTCCACTGAATGCCCCGGTCGTGCGCTGGAGAATAGTATTCCGTCACCTTGTAGTTGACTTCGGTATCGGGCTCGAGCGTGCAATAGCCGTGCGCAAAGCCCTTCGGCACCCAAAGCTGCGACCAGTTGCGATCTGAGTGAACGGCTGAGACATAGCGGCCGAACGTTGGCGATGAGCGGCGGATATCGACCGCGACATCGAGCACAGCTCCGCGCGTCACCCGTACGAGCTTATCTTGCGCCATCGGCGGCAACTGGAAATGCAAGCCGCGCAATGTTCCCTTAGCTGCCGAAAAAGCGTGATTGTCTTGGACGAAATGGCCTTTGATGCCGGCGTCAACTAACGCCCGTTCGTTCCACGTTTCCGAGAAAAAGCCGCGATCATCGCCAAATTTCTTCGGCGTAATGAGTTTAACGTCGGCAATCGCTAGGCTCTCGATTTTCACCGCGGCGGGTCCCCCGGACGAAGCGGGTAGATTTTGCCGGACGGCTGTTGAGGCCCACTTTGAACGGGCGCGGCGGGCAGCGCCGATGCGGCAGGCGTTGGCGGTGGCGAAGGCGATTGCGTGGTTGCACTTTCTGCAGTGGCAACCGTTGCCGTCTCCTGAATTTTTTCTTGGAAT
>JAYUCQ010000326.1:0-1581 GCA_043740265.1 Hyphomicrobium sp. | reverse complement strand
GTCTGACTTGAGTGAACAGAGTCGTATGACGGCGCTTCAGATGAAGCGCCGTCTTTTCCTGTGGGCGACCCTCGCGATAATATCATCGGCACGCGCAGCCAAGGCGGAGCCTCGGCGCTTCCGAGTGGCTTTTGCCAATCTGAATGAGGAGCCGGGCGCGCGGATCGATGGCCTTGGGTTCACCGGCGCGGAAATCCGCCGCAGTTTCGAGCTCGCCTCACGCTCCTTGCCCCTGGACATGATTTATTACGACAATGGGGGCGACGCCGAGAAGGCGCTCGGCAACGCCAAGGACGCAGTCTCCCGCAAGGTCGACTTGTTGATTGAATACAATTCGGATGCGGCAGCGAACGCCGAAATCGCTCGCGAGTTAGGCGCGGCGGGCGTGCCGGTGCTGGCGGTGAATTATTCCATTCCAGGTGCGCCGCTTTACACAGCCAATCATCGCGCAGCTGGCCGGATTGCGGGCGAGGCCTTGGGAAAATTCGCCAAGGAGAACTGGTCCGATCAGAAACTCGTGGCAGCGATCCTCGGCGATGTCTCCGATCCCACCCCTGCCATCACCGAGCGCATCCAAGGTGTGATGGAGGGGTTGAAGCAGGAGCTGCCCGCCCTTTCACCGGCACGACTGGATAGCGCCGGCCATCCGGTTCGAGCCGGAGGCGTACTCGCCAAATTTCTTGCGGCCCAAACCAACCGTAAAGTGCTTGTGGCGACGCTGGACGACGCCACTGCCCTCGCGGCCAAATCGGCGGTTGATGTGGCCGGACGTATCAGCGATTGCGTCGTTGTAAGCCAAGGCGCCGATCGCAGCATCCATGGCGGCGCCAGCGAGAAAAAGGAGATTGATCCCGCCAATCGCGGGAGCATCATCCTGGGCTCGGTGGCTTATTATTTCGACCGCTACGGATATGAGATCCTGCCAATCGCGTTGCGAATGCTACGTGGCGAGCAGGTGCCGGCACGAACCTCTACCAAACACGTCCTGATTTCCGCCAAGAACGTGTTTGTCGAATATCCGCCGTATGACATGAACTAACGTCAGTTTCCCGGCGGCCCGTAATAATAAATACCGTTCTGCCCGTCTTCTGGATTGGCCATGGTGGCGAACGTCAAACCACCATTCGCGCCGGCGGACGTTACGGAGTTGAGGGCGAAAGCGGGAAGAGTGCCGCCGTTGGGCAGGCGGTCTCCAACCATGGCGACCCGACGGATGGCTCCGGGACTTCCGAAATAAATGCCCAGTGGACCGGCGGCGTCATCGACGGCGGCCACGAAGGCTATTGCAGCGCTGGGGCCGAAATTGGGCCAAGGCCCGAATGCGGCAAAGCGACCGCCGCCCGGCGCGGCCTCGCCGGAGACCGCCAACTGCGTCAAGCCGCTCGTGCTGGCAACCACCAATGCTTCGGATGCGCTGTTCGAACCCAGGTGCGCGACGAAAGCAACATTGTCGTCATCATCGATCGCGGCCCGCTCCGAAAAGCGCACCAGCATTGCGCCGCCGGGCCCTATCTCGCCCGCTCCGACCACAAGGCGCAATTCGCTCGTGCCTACGACAAAGATTCCCCCCAGTATTGCGCC
>JAYUCQ010000325.1:0-1591 GCA_043740265.1 Hyphomicrobium sp. | reverse complement strand
CGTTAAAGCGCACGCATCTTGAACTCGGCGGCAAGGCCCCGGTGATCGTGTTCGATGACGCCGACATCGCTTCCGTGGTCGAAGGCGTGAAGACTTTTGGCTACTACAACTCCGGTCAGGATTGCACGGCAGCCTGCCGCATCTATGCCGGCAAAAAAGTCTACGACAACTTGGTCGCTGATCTGTCAGCGGCGGTCAAAACAATCAAGTACAACCTGCCGGACGATGACGAAAATGAAATGGGTCCCGTCATATCGGCGCGGCAGCGTGACCAGATAAAAGGCTTTGTCGACCGGGCAGCGAGCGGCCACGCCGAAATAACGGCCGGAGGCAAGGCGGTGCCTGGCGGCGGCTTCTTCTTCGAGCCGACGGTTGTCGCGAACGCGCTCCAAACCGACGAAATCGTGCAGCGCGAGGTTTTCGGCCCGGTCGTCTCCGTCACACGTTTTGAAGACGCCGATCAGGCTGTCGAATGGGCGAATGATTCTGAATACGGCCTGTCGTCATCGGTTTGGACAGCGGACGTTTCGCGCGCCATGTCCGCGGCTGCGCGCCTTCAATACGGCTGCACGTGGATCAACACGCACTTCATCTTTCTCAATGAGATGCCTCACGGCGGCATGAAGTCTTCCGGCTACGGCAAGGACCTCTCCATGTACGCGCTCGAAGATTACACCGTTGCACGGCACATTATGGTCAAGCTGTAAGCTGGCCGAGGTACCAATAGAGCGCGACACGCGCTTGGCAAAAGCGGGCGAGCGCTGGCACGCGCTTGGACGTTAACCTTGGCCGCTAATCTGTATCGTTCCGGCCGCGCCGACTCATCATAAAACTTCGACCGAAGCAGCAAATGCGGCTGAACTGTGTTGACAGTGACTTGCTGCCCCAGCATGCTTTCGACTCGTACGGGAGTGCTGGAGCCAGCAGTAATGAAGCTGCGGTTTATCAGTTTCCGCTGTGGTCAATTCAGGCTGCAACGATGAGGACTGGGAGTCTATTCGCATGTCAGGACAACATGATAGCGACGTCCAAAAACAGGATGTCAAAGTTCTGCACGATATGGGTTACGCGCAGGAACTTTCACGTAGCATGGGCGGATTTCAAAACTTCGCCATTTCGTTTTCTATTATTTGCATCATGTCGGGCGGCATCAATTCGCTCGGCCAGGCAACGTCGGGTGCTGGCGGGGCCGCGATCGGCATCGGCTGGCCGGTTGGCTGCTTAATGTCTTTGGTGTTCGCCCTTGGTCTGGCTGAAATCGGTTCGGCATATCCAACAGCGGGCGGCCTCTATCATTGGGGGTCAATTCTTGGCAACCGCTTCACCGGCTGGCTCGCGGCTTGGCTCAACTTGCTCGGGCTTATCACCGTTCTGGGTGCCATCAACATCGGCACCTGGTACTTCTTGTTCGGTGCCTTCGGACCAGCACTGGGTTTAGAAGATACCGTTACGCAACGCGTTGGCTTCGTCGCGGTCATCACCGCGTTGCAGGCCCTCGTCAATCACTTCGGCATCGGTCTGACGATGAAGCTTACCGATTTGGCGGGCTACATTATCTTCGCCGCCGCTATCGCACTAACGGCCGTCTGCC
>JAYUCQ010000324.1:0-9733 GCA_043740265.1 Hyphomicrobium sp. | reverse complement strand
TCGCGCTGGCGCCGCGTCAGATTTTTCGGCGTCTCGACCTCGACCTGAATGTACATGTCGCCGGTGACCTTGGTGCGCAGCACCGGCATACCCTTGCCTTTCAAGCGGAACTGTTTGCCGCTTTCGGTGCCGTCCGGAACCTTGACGCGCGTGGTCGTGCCCTCAAGCGTCGGCACATCGATCTGCCCGCCGAGTGCCGCCGTTGTCATGGCGATAGGCACTTTGCAAAATACGTCTGATCCATCCCGTTGGAAAAATTCGTGCGGTTTGAGCGACAGGAAAATGTAGAGATCGCCCGCCGGTCCGCCGCGCAACCCGGCTTCGCCCTCGCTTGCGAGGCGAATACGCGTGCCGTCCTCGACACCGGCCGGAATGTTGACCGACAGCGTGCGCTCTTTGGTAATGCGTCCGGCCCCCGAACAATTGGGGCACGGGTCATCAATGGTTTCGCCACGGCCTTGGCACGACGGGCATGTGCGTTCGATCGTGAAGAAGCCCTGGCTGGCGCGCACTTTGCCAATGCCGCCGCAGGTGGTGCAGGCCTTGGCCTTGGTGCCGGCCTTGGCGCCGCTCCCCGCGCACGTTTCACACGAAACGCTGGCGGGTACGCGAATTTGCGCGGTCTTGCCGGTGAAGGCTTCGTTTAAAGTGATTTCGAGATTGTAGCGCAAATCGGCGCCGCGCTCGCGGGCTGTGCCCCGGCGCTGGCCGGCTTGGCCTTGACCCGGACCGCCCCGGCGTCCGCCCATGAACTCGCCGAAGAGGTCGTCGAAAATATCCGACATCGACGACGCAAAGTCGGGCCCGAAGCCGCCCGGACCGCCGCGTCCGCCACCCATACCGCCTTCAAACGCGGCGTGACCGAACTGATCGTAGGCGGCGCGTTTTTGCGGATCTTTCAGGGCTTCGTAGGCTTCGTTGACCTCTTTAAACTTGAGCTCGGAATCCTTGCAGCCGGCGTTGCGGTCGGGATGGCAATCCTTGGCCAGATTGCGATAAGCGGATTTGAGGTCCTGCTCGCTGGCGTTCCGCTGCACGCCCAAAACTTCGTAGTAGTCGCGCTTGGCCATGGGTTCAGCCGATCACTGAAGGCGGGCAGTTGTGATGCCACAACGCCGCGATCTGAGGGACCGCGGCGTCAGGCACGAGAGCGTCAGGGGTGAACCTTGTCATGGACACCGCTTAACCGGCTTTCTTCTTATCGTCTTTGACCTCTTCAAAGTCGGCATCGACCACGTCGTCGCCTTCAGCCTTCGCAGGGGCGTCGCCGTCATCGTCCATGCCGGCCGCGCCGCCCTTGGCCGTATAAACCGCTTCGCCGATCTTCATCGCGACTTGGGTCAAGGCATTGGCTGCCGACTTGATGGCTTCGGTATCTTCGCCCGCAATGGCGTCCTTGACGGCTGCGATTGCCGTTTCGACTTCGCCCTTGACGGCCGCTACAGCCGGGATTGCGACGTTCTCATGCAGCGACTTTTCTGTGCCGTGGACGAGGGCTTCCGCCTGGTTGCGGGCCTCGACCAGTTCGCGCTTTTTCTTGTCGTCAGCAGCGTTGGCTTCAGCCTCCTTGACCATTTTTTCGATGTCGGCCTCCGACAAGCCGCCCGAGGCCTGAATGCGGATCGATTGCTCTTTGTTGGTCGCTTTGTCCTTGGCCGAAACATGCACGATGCCGTTGGCGTCGATATCGAAGGTGACTTCGATCTGCGGCACGCCGCGGGGCGCGGGGGGAATGCCGACGAGGTCGAACTGACCGAGGACCTTATTGTCAGCCGCCATTTCGCGTTCGCCCTGGAAAACGCGGATCGTCACCGCGCCCTGGCTGTCTTCTGCCGTCGAGAAGGTCTGGCTCTTCTTGGTCGGGATTGTCGTATTGCGGTCGATCAGGCGCGTGAACACGCCGCCAAGCGTTTCAATGCCGAGCGACAGTGGTGTCACGTCGAGTAGCAACACGTCCTTGACTTCGCCCTTCAGAACGCCGCCCTGGATCGCCGCGCCAATGGCAACGACTTCGTCCGGATTGACGCCTTTATGCGGCTCTTTGCCGAATAAGGTCTTGACGAGCTCCTGCACCTTGGGCATGCGCGTCATGCCGCCGACGAGTACAACTTCGTCGATCTCAGCGGCCTTGAGGCCAGCGTCCTTCAAGGCCTTTTCGCACGGGCCTTTGGTACGGCTGATCAAATTGTCGACGAGGCTTTCGAGCTTGGCGCGCGTCAGCTTCATTGTCAGATGCTTCGGACCGGACGCATCCGCCGTGATGAACGGCAAGTTGACTTCGGTCGCCTGCGCGCTCGACAATTCGATCTTTGCCTTTTCGGCGGCTTCCTTCAGGCGCTGCAAGGCAAGCTTGTCGCCGCGCAGATCAATGCCCTGGTCTTTCTTGAATTCGTCGGCCAGATACGAGACGAGCAGCATGTCGAAGTCTTCGCCGCCCAAGTGGGTATCGCCATTGGTCGACTTCACTTCGAAGACGCCATCGCCGATCTCGAGGATCGACACGTCGAACGTGCCGCCGCCGAGGTCGTAAACCGCGATCGTGCGAGCTTCTTTTTTCTTGTCGAGTCCGTAAGCGAGAGCGGCTGCCGTCGGCTCGTTGATAATGCGCAGCACTTCAAGGCCAGCGATCTTGCCGGCGTCTTTGGTTGCTTGACGCTGAGCATCGTTGAAGTAGGCGGGAACCGTGATGACAGCCTGCGTCACCTTTTCACCGAGCTTGGCTTCGGCGCTCTCTTTCATCTTCTGCAAAATGAAAGCTGAGATCTGCTGCGGGGAATACTGCTTGCCGTGGCTTTCGACCCAGGCGTCGCCAGTCGGGCCCTTGACGATTTTAAACGGCGCCAGCTTCAGGTCCTTCTGGACATCTGGATCATCGAAGCGGCGGCCAATCAATCGCTTGATGGCATAGAAGGTGTTGGTTGGGTTGGTGACGCCCTGGCGCTTGGCCGGCAGTCCGACAAGGCGTTCATCGTCGGATGTAAACGCCACGATCGACGGCGTCGTGTTGGCGCCTTCGGCATTTTCCAAAACCTTCGGCTTACCGCCTTCCATCACGGAAACGCACGAGTTCGTCGTGCCGAGGTCGATACCGATAACCTTACCCATAGTGTCAATCCTTCTTAAAGTTGCGGCAGACCGGGCGGTCCCATTTCTGGCGTTCCGCGGGCGTTCTTATTAGGTGGCCCCTGAACCGGTCCCCAGGCGTCACAGCGTTTGTAAGCGGTATATAGGCAGCGGCTCGGGGCGTGCAACGCCCAGACCGCATAGTTTGCGCATTGTTTCGCAGTGTTACATGGTCAATTTTGTCCTGGTTGGCCACTGGCTTTGGCAACGGGCACCAGAACTGGGGCCAGAATTGGGGCTGGTACGCGGCCTGCGTTGTCGTGGTTTGTTCAGCAGAACCGCTCGTTTCCTTGAGGTTGAAACATCAGAATTAATTGAAAGAGCGGCAATTATTTTACGCGACGTCGGCCGCTGTCAGGCCCAGGCCGGGCCAAGCTCACAGCGGCGGTGGGTTGAGGATGTTACTTCTTGCCGGCGTCGTCCGCGCCGGGCTTGGCTTCCGCACCGTCCGGCTTTTCAACATCCGTCGGGTCGGCTCTTAGCCATACCGGCATTTCATTCGACTCGACGCCTTTCTCATGTTCCGCCAGCCAATACTTCATGAATGCAATCTCCCGCTTCTGTGCCGCGATGATACCACCCGCAAGCCGCCTCAAGCGGAGGTTCTTACTGTATTTCAGAAGCACGTGAGCTTGATCAATGGCACCTTGATGATGCGGCATCATTCCGCGAACAAAATCGACATCGACGTCATTTGAATACGGGACGGCCATGTCTTTGTGCATTTTTTGCATGGCCTCTTCATAGGCTTTGGAGGCCTCGCTGAGCTGCGCGGCCTCTGCGGCTGGCATTTGGTGCCCGGCGTGCTCATCAGCAAAAGTGCCCGCAAACGGAACGACGCCTACCAGGAGTGCGGCGAGTGCACTTAATGCGAAGACTGGCTTCGTCACACGATGGGTCATGTTCAGCTCCAGAGTGAGTTGGGTGACGGCCGTTACGATGGCGCGATCGTAGTCAGACCTGGTGTTCAGACGAAGTTCTGCCGTAAGCCATCACCACGTGGCTGTTCAATCTTGGTCATTAGCTGGCTCGCCAGTTTGCCCGCCCGTTTGTCCGATGGGCTCCGCCTGTCCAGCCTCGAGCGGCGCTGTGTCAGACGCCTTTGCAGCTTTGGCTCCGCCACGTGACACTACCACCATCGCCGGGCGCAGGCAGCGGTCGTCGATAAGATAGCCAGACTGGAAAACTTGCAGCACAGTGCCGTTCGGAACGTCTGGGTTTTCCTGTTCCATAACCGCCTGGTGATGGTGTGGATTGAAAGGCAGACCGGCCGGATCAATGACCTTGACGCCGTGCCGCTCGAGCGCGCCGCGAAAATCCCGTTCCGCCAGAATGACGCCATCGAGTAGCGTCTTGAGGGCCGGATCGGTTTCGATCGCGTCTTTGGGAACCGCTGATATGGCGCGCTGGAAATTGTCGCCAACCGACAATATGTCTTTGGCAAATTTCGAAATGGCGTACTTCGCGGTCTCGTCTTTTTCCCGTTCCATACGGCGGCGGACGTTTTCGGTCTCGGCGACGGCGCGGACGTACTGGTCGTGCTTTTCGGCAACGGATTTGGTTTTGGCGTCGAGCTCTTCTTGGAGCGCGGCAATAATTTCCTTCAACTGGCCAGCGCTGAATTCGCCCTCCCCAGCTGCGTCAAGTTCAACGGCAGCGTCGGGAGCCGCCTGAGGTGCGGATTGCGGCGCGGCCCGGGACGCGGGTTGGGACGTCTCGGCTTCAGGCTTCTTGTCGTCGCTCATAGGGTCTCGATTCTCGGGATTGTATGCCGCATGCCATCCGGCTCAGCCGAGCGCACTACGGCCCCGCATATCAGCGTGACGGGCGCAAAAATCAAGCCGCCTCACCGCCGCACGCGTTGTCCAAAAGGCTCACGTAATCAGGCGGCCAACGAGTTTGGCTGTATAGTCCACCATCGGGATAATGCGGGCGTAATTCAGCCGTGTCGGGCCGATGACGCCGAGCACGCCGACGACGCGGCGCGTTTGATCGCGAAAGGGTGCAACCACCAAGGATGACCCGGAGAGCGAGAACAGCTTATTCTCCGAGCCGATGAAAATGCGGACGCCGTCGGCGTTTTCTGAAGCCCCCAGCAGTTGAACGATGTCACGCTTCGATTCAAAATCATCAAACAGCTGGCGGATGCGTTCGAGATCTTCCGCCGCGCTGACGTCTTTTAGCAAGTTGCCTTGGCCGCGGACAATCAAGCTCTTGCGTCCGTCGGCTGATCCAGACCATTCGGCGAGGCCGGCCTTGATGACCTTCTGTGTCAAGGTATCGAGTTCAGCTTTGGCGTCTTTGATGACTTTTTCGATGGCCGCGCGGGCTTCGAAGATGGTCAGGCCGCGAATGTGGGTGTTGAGGTAGTTCGATGCTTCCTGCAAAGCCGACGGCGGCAGTCCGGGCGGCAAAGCAATAATCCGGTTTTCGACGTTCTGGTCTTCGTCGACGAGAACAACAAGACCCTTGCCGGGTTCCAGCGGCACGAACTCGATATGCTTCAAGCGCGCCACTTGCTTTTCGGCGAGCACGACACCGGCGCAGTGCGACAGCCCGGAAATCATTTCGCTGGCTTCGGCCAACAGTTGATCCACCGACTTTTCACGCTGGAAAGCGATTTGCGTTTCAATTTGATGGCGTTCGTCGCTGGTGATGTCGCCAACTTCCAACAGGCCATCGACAAACATGCGAAGCCCATGCTGCGTCGGCAGCCGCCCAGCAGAGGTATGCGGCGCAATGATCAGCCCCAAATGCTCCAGGTCCGACATAACGTTGCGGATCGAAGCAGGAGACAGCGAAATGGGCAGACCGCGCGCCAGATTGCGCGACCCCACGGGATCACCCGTTGCCAAGTAGCTTTCGACGATCTGGCGCAAAATCGTGCGCGAGCGTTCGTTCAGCTGCTGCAACTCGCTTTTGCCGTCGATCATGGCTGGAAATTGGTGCGGGTCATGGGATTTCACAAGCCGACGTTACGGACCAGAAGCCTTGGCGTCAAATGGGGCATCAGACTTTTCAGGCTTTAAGGTTGAAGCCGGGTTGAGGGTTCTCTAGGGTCTCCGGGCGAAATCACCAAAACCAGGAACACCATGCGCCCGTCCAAAAGAAAGCCTGATGAACTGCGCCGCGTCTCGATTGAGCGTGCGGTCTCAAAGCATGCCGAGGGGTCGTGTCTGATCAAATTCGGCGATACGCATGTGCTTTGCACCGCGAGCTTGGAAGAGCGCATTCCGCCGTGGCTGAAGGGGCAGGGCAAGGGCTGGGTGACGGCGGAATACGCCATGCTGCCGCGCGCCACGCATGATCGTACGCGGCGTGAAGTGACCAGCGGACACCCATCAGGCCGGACGCAGGAAATTCAGCGTCTCGTTGGCCGCGCACTCCGCGCCGTCGTCGATTTGCCGAAACTCGGCGAACGACAGATCACGGTGGACTGCGATGTTATTCAGGCTGACGGCGGCACACGCACGGCAGCCATCACGGGTGCTTGGGTGGCGCTACATGATTGCATTCAGTGGATGAAGCTGCGCGACATGGTGAAAGATGGCGTGCTGCGCGATCAAATCGCCGCTGTCTCGTGCGGGCTCTACAAAGGCGAACCGGTGCTCGATTTGGATTACGCCGAAGATAGCAACGCCGACGCTGACGCCAACTTTGTCATGACCGGCACCGGCGGCATCGTCGAAGTGCAGGGCACTGCCGAGACGACGCCGTTCACCCAGGAAAAATTCGATGCGTTGATGATCCTCGCCAAGAAAGGCATCGGCGAACTGGTGCAGTTGCAGAAGCTGACGGTGGCGTGAATGAAATCCCCTCTCCCCGTTAAGTGCAGAAACGGGGAGAGGTGGGAGTAGACTAACGGTGAATGGAAAACGAGGACTGCCATGAACTTCGGACCCCTTGCGTTGACTTCGGCTGCGCTTTTCACCGGTGCCGCGTTCTACATCAACTGGGCTGAGCAACCGGCGCGACTTGGCCTCGACGACCGCGCTCTGCTGCAGCAATGGAAGCCGAGCTATGCGCGCGGCTTTACGATGCAGGCGACGCTCGCGGTCATTGGCTTCGTTTTCGGCGCGCTGGAGTGGTGGTCAACCGGTTATTGGCCGTGGCTTCTAGGTGCCGTCGTGCTCGTCGCCAACTGGCCGTACACGATGCTCGGCATCATGCCGACGAACCACGTGCTCAATGATATTCCACCGTCCGAGGCAGGACCAATATCCCGTTCCTTGATCGAAAAGTGGGGCGGGCTGCATGCCGTGCGCACCGCACTTGGAGCGGCCGCAACCGCGATTTTTCTGTGGGCCTCGCTTTAATGCACAAACTCACACGTGGAACCAAGCTCGTCGTCGCCAGCCACAACAAGGGCAAAGTCTGGGAAATCAACGAGCTGCTTGCGCCCTATGGCTTGAACGCTGTTTCTGCCGGGGATCTGGGCCTCGCAGAACCAGAAGAAACCGAGCCGACGTTTGAAGGCAATGCCAAATTGAAAGCTGTCGCTGCGGCGAAGGGTTCAGGACTTCCGTCGCTGGCAGATGATTCCGGGCTTGAGGTCGAGTGTCTCGGCGGCGCACCTGGCATTTTTTCGGCACGCTGGGCCGGGCCGGGCAAGGATTTTGGTCTCGCGATGAAAAAAGTCGGCGAGGAAATCACAGCTCGGCATGGCTGGAGCGCTCCCGGTCCGCGCGCAAACTTCATCTCAGTTTTGTGTCTCGCATGGCCGGACGGCCAGTGCCAAATCTTCGAAGGCAAAGTTTTCGGCCATCTCGTCTGGCCACCGCGCGGCGGCAACGGCTTCGGCTACGACCCGATGTTTGTCGCGGATGGCGAGACGCGAACCTACGGCGAAATGCAACCGGCCGAGAAGTACGCCAACTCGCACCGCACGCGCGCCTTCGCGGCGCTTAAGGCGGAATGTCTTGATCATATTGAACCGGCGGTGGCGTCCGGAAAAATTGCCGGACGCGACCTGCCCGCGTTGACGGCTGCGGCGGCGTCGCTGTCGACAAAGGAAGAGCTGGCGCAATTCATTCAGCGCTTGCGGGCGGACCTTCACGCTAATCGCGAGCACTGGACCAGTGCAAATCTCGAGACGTATTTCTCGGCGATGCAGAGCTATCTCAGCGATATGCCCGAAAACGACGAGCCGAAATGGCGGACGATGGCCAAGGTGCTGCTGGCAGCGAGTTTGTATGAGTAACGGCTATTTCTAGTCGAAGTGCGCAGGACTTTGAACTGTGGTACCATGGTGGAAATTGCACACGAAACTAAAGCCGCCGGGAGTTAGGCACATGGCAAATCCGATCAAAGTCCAAGCCGTGGAGAGGATCACAATCGATCCGGATATCTGCAACGGTAAGCCGGTCGTGCGTGGTATGCGTATAACGGTCGAGACCGTGCTTGGTTACTTGAGTGCTGGGGAAACCGCTGACGAAATTCTTGCGCATTATCCCATGCTGGAGCCGGCCGATATTACTGCGTGTCTTGAATTTGCAGCGCGCGTTGTCGGGCACAAATATACATTTGCGAAAACGGCCTAATGGGCCGGTTTCTTATCGACGCAAATCTGCCGCGTTGGATGTCAGTATGGAGCGGGGCCGATTTTGAGTACGTCGTCGATATCGATCCGTCCTTGAGCGATCGCAAGATTTGGGATTATGCGAAGCCGCGAAGTTTGACGATTGTTACAAAAGATGCCGATTTCACAGATCGGGCGCTTTTGAGTCCAGGCGATGTCAACGTGATCCATTTTCGCACTGGAAACATGAAGATCAAATCGTTCGAAGAATTTCTACAAATAACCTGGGACATCATTTGCGCGTACAATGCCGATCATCAGATCGTAACCGTTTTTGAGGATCACATTGATTGCATCTCTTAGTGTGGCGACCGAACAAGACTTCGGCGTCTACATCCATTGGCCGTTCTGCGCGCAGAAGTGCCCGTACTGCGATTTTAACAGTCACGTCCGTCATCAAGGCTGGGATGAGGATCGCTTTCTCGCCGCGTATAAGCGCGAGTTGGATACTGTGGCGGAGATGATTGGCGTTTCTTCCCCTCCCCCTTTGTGGGGGAGGCCGGGAGGGGGGGAATCCAAACTGCTTACATTGGGGATTCCCCCCACCCCTAACCCCTCCCCACAAGGGGGAGGGGGATCGCGCACCGTCACCTCCATCTTCTTTGGTGGTGGCACGCCGTCGCTGATGAAACCGGAAACGGTTGGGGCGATCCTCGATCACGTTGCCAAACTCTGGACCGTGCAGCCGGGTGCTGAGATCACGCTTGAAGCCAACCCGGGCAGTGTCGAAGCTACGCGCTTCAAAGGTTATCGCGCCGCCGGGATCAATCGCGTCTCGATGGGTTTTCAATCGCTGCGTGATGACGACTTAAAACGCCTCGGCCGTATTCACACTGTTGACGAGTCCAAAGCAGCACTGAAAATTGCCCGTGATACGTTCGAGCGGGTTTCGTTTGATCTGATCTACGCGCGGCCCGGCCAACAGCCAGACGTTTGGCGCAGCGAGCTTGCCGAAGCTCTCGATCTCGCCGGTGATCACGTCTCGCTGTATCAGCTGACAATCGAGCCCGACACGCCCTACGCCGCGCTGCA
>JAYUCQ010000323.1:0-4022 GCA_043740265.1 Hyphomicrobium sp. | reverse complement strand
GCAAAGCCCAAGACTTGATGGCACCCGATTCCGTTGCCGTTGACGAGACCTATGCCGAGCAACTTGGTGTTGCCAAAACCGGAGATTTGGCACGCATTGAAGGGCTGCTGGCGCGCGTCTCCGTGATCACAAAAGGCATCAGATCTTTCACGACGTCGCCCTACGTCTTTTCGTCGCTTTCGCAAGCGCGCGCCTTCTTGAACACGGATTCATCGCGGACGTCATTTTTGGCAGTGACGCTGAACCCGGCCGCTAATGCGCGCATCGTGCAAGAAAAACTGCAGTCGAAACTGCAAAATGTCGAAGTTCTCACGCCGGCCGAATTTCGCCGCCGCAACGTCGAGCATTGGCTGCTGCATACGGGCGCCGGTATTGCGTTGCTGGGTGGCGCTGCACTGGCGGCACTCGTCGGCTCGGTCATCATGACCCAGACGCTGTATGCCAGCATCAACGATCATCGCAGAGAATTCGCGACACTGCGGGCGATGGGGTGCTCGAAGGGTTTCTTGCGCGGCGTCGTGCTGTGCCAAGCCGCAATCGCAGCGGTGGCGGGCTGCGTGCTGGCCGCAGTGATTAATGCCGCGGTTATCTCGGCCACGGCAGATTCTTCAATGCCGCTGAACGTCAGCTTCGCTTTGGCTGTCGTGCTACTGGTCTTAGCTCTCGTCATGTCGGCAATCTCAGCCTTGGTCGCCACATCGAAAATCGCCAGCGTTGATCCGGCTTCGGTGTTTGCACAATGATGCTAGCCGGACCAGAGCCCGTGCTCGAAGCGCACGGCGTCGAAATGTTTTTGGGCGAAGGTGCGGCGCGCGTGCATGCCCTTAAGGGCGTTTCGCTGTCGGTTGCGCCGGGCGAGCTCACACTACTGATGGGCCCATCGGGCAGCGGAAAATCGACGCTGCTGTCGATTCTTGGCTGCATCCTGAAACAATCCAAAGGCACCGTGCGCATCGCTGGATGTGCGACAACGACGCTGAACACGGAACAGCTAGCGGCGCTGCGGCGCGAGCACATCGGCTTTGTGTTTCAATCTTACAATTTGTTTCCGGGGCTTACGGCGCTTGAGAACGTTCGCACCGGCTTGGCGATCCGCGGCCGCAGCGCCCAAAATACCGTTGAAGCCGCGGCCCGCGCCCTTGAGGCTGTCGGTCTTAGCCATAGAATGAAGTCGTTGCCCGGTCAGTTGAGCGGCGGCGAACAGCAACGCGTGGCGATGGCCCGGGCAATCGTCGCCAGCCCCGGTATAATCCTTGCGGATGAGCCGACCGCCGCTCTCGATAGCGAGGCAGGCCGCAATGTGATGCAGCAGCTGCAACGGCTGTCGCGTGAGCAAGGCTGTGCGGTTCTGGTGGTTTCGCACGACAATCGTGTCCTGGCGTTCGCGGATCGCGTTGTCGGTATGCAGGATGGCAGAATTTTGAGTGATAACCTCGGCGCGCACAGCGTCAGAGTATCGGCCGGGCCGATGGAGGCCCGTTTATCATGACGAGTATTTCATGACGAGACTTCAGAGGCTTTGGACGGTTCTCATTGTTGCAAGTGTTACGGTCACGGGTGTGGCCTGGCGCGGCGTTTCCTATTTCGAAACAGCATCATCTGAAGAGGCGCTGAAGCCAGGCGCACGCGCCGCGAATTCTGCGTCAACGGATTGGGTCGCGGCCGGACCAGGACGGGTCGAACCCATCTCGGGCGAAATCCGTGTCGGTACGCCGGTTGCAGGGCAGATTCAAAGCATCCTGGTTTGGCCACGCGACAAGGTTTTTAAAGGCGCATTACTCGCGATCATCGAAGACAGTGAGCAGCAGGCGCGCGTCAAAGCCGCCGAGGCCGATGTGGCCTTCCGTGAATCCGAACGCGATGTTGCGCTCGCGGCAGGCGTGCCGAACGAGCGGCGGACCGCAGAAGACAACGTTGCCAAAACCGAGCATGACATGCGCCGCGATCAAGCAGCCGTTGATCAGCTTGCTTTGAAGCACGCGTCCGGCCAAGAGATTGATACCGCGCAAACGGCGCTTGCAGCCAGCCGCACCAAACACCAAGAACTGCGCCGCGGGCTCGACGTGCTGTTGGCGTCCACAACGGTGCAACGGCCGAGCCGGACGGAATCCGCAGTGACTGTTGCGCGCGCTGAACTCGGTGTTGCCTATGCCGCGCTTGATAAAACCCGGGGTCGCGCCCCGCGCGATGGGGTGATCCTGCAGTCGCTTAAAACCGAAGGCGACATGGCGTCGGCAACGCTCGAAGACGTTCTGTTCACGATGGGTGATATCGCCCGCTTGCGCGTCCGCGTCGAAATTGACGAAAATGACATCGCCAATATCTCGGCCGGCCAGCACGTCATCGTCCGCTCGGACGCATTTGCAAATTGGGATATCGCCGGAGCCGTCACGCACATCGGGGTCAATGCCCGCGCCAGAACACTTGCGGCGCAACGCGCCATTGTTACGCCCAAAGACAACGCCATTGACGTCATCGTGGAGCTGGATGCGTCCACGCCGTTGGTCCCAGGGATGCGGGTCGACGCTTTCTTCAAATCCACCCATGTCGCAACAGATAAGGAATAGCCGGATGGCATTTACTGGGCTCGCGCCGTTGTCAAAAATCTGCGCGCCTTTGCGTGCCAAACTCAAGCCGGTGCGCGTCGTTGCAGGCTCGATGATCGCAGCGTTTATGGTCACAGGCGGTGCTGTGGCACTTGCTGCCGACTCTGCCTCGCAGTTCGTACAAAAGTCGGCGGTTGATGCGATTGCCATCCTCTCCAACCCGGCGTTGCCAGATGCCGAGCGGCGGTTGCAATTCCGCACCATCATATTGAAAAATTTCGATGCTCCGGCCATCGGCCGCTTCGTTGTTGGCCCCTTCTGGGGGCAGGCGAAGCCGGAGCAGCAAAGCCGCTTTCAAGCTGTTTTCGAGGGGGCTTTGGCGAACATCTATACCGAACGATTCTTCGAATATGACGGCCAATCGTTGAGTGTGAAGGGCACCCACCCGGGCGATCCGGGCGTCACGGTGGTGCAGACCACGGTCGCCACACCAACCGGGGCCAAGTCGTATGATGTGGACTGGATGGTCGCGGGGACAGCGGGCAAAGAAAAGTTTCTGGACGTTGTGATTGATGGTATTAGTACGTCGCTATTGACCCAGCAGGACTATGCCTCTGTTCTGGGTTCGTCGCAGGGGAATCTTGATGCGCTGACGACCGCGCTGAAAGCGAAGGGACAGTAGGGATGCGTCGTCGCCGGGGGGCGAACGTTTGTGATCGCCGCAGTTCGGGATTGACGCGTAACATCGCGTCTCTGCTGGGCTGCGTTTTTGCGTGCATCGGTTTGACCGCGTGCGCCGATGGGCTGTCGAATTCGCCATCGAGGGCCGGGTTGGTGGGTACGTCCGACCCCTTTGAGAGCGTCAACCGTCCCGCCTACTCTTTCAATAAAACCCTACGCAACGCTATACTGCCGTCAGACGGCGGTCCGTCTTCGGGATTGTCGTCGGCATGGCTGCCGGTTCACAACGTGCTCGTCAATTTGCGCGAGCCGCTGGTGTTCGCAAACGACCTGGCACAGGGGCGCGAATGTGCAGCGGGCGCTTCGTTACGCCGCTTCATGGTCAACTCGACGCTCGGCGCCGGCGGCTTGTTCGATGTCGCAAAGCGCCATGGCATCGAAGCGCACGACAATAATTTCGGCCAAACGCTGGGTGTCTGGGGCGTGCCCGCTGGGCCGTATATGGTTCTGCCGCTGTTGGGCCCCAACGACGTGCGCGGGATTGCTGGCGAAGCAACCGAGTATTTGATCGATCCGGTCGATATCGGCCTTCAGCGCGCAGGCGCTGAATCCGTCATTTGGCCGCGAGCCGGGCTCGACATCGCTGACCGCCAGTTCGATGCCGCACCTGATCTTGCGAAGCTGGAGCGGACCTCGTTGGACGGATACGCGGCGTTGCGGTCCGCGTACCGTCAAGATCAGGCGGAGTCGTTCAGGAACGACAACTGCCCAGACGTTCTGCGGATCGCGAAATAA
>JAYUCQ010000322.1:0-4036 GCA_043740265.1 Hyphomicrobium sp. | reverse complement strand
GGCCATTGAAGCCGGCGGCGACAAGAATGTCGGCACGACGCCTGAGACGCTGACCGAAGACGGGTTCACGAGCTGGGAAGGCGCGTGCACGTTCGTGTCCGTTACCGAAAAAGACAAGGGCCGCTCGTGGACCGCGCATATGGCCTGCGCCGAAGAAGCCGAAGAGGGCACGGAAACCGATCTGTTCGAAAAAATGGACGACGGCAAAATCAAAGTGACTGTGATGGAGAACGCGACAATTCTTCAGCGCTGCGACGCGGAAAAGGGAAAGTAGTTCGTGACCGATCTGACCAAACTGACGTTATCTGAAGCGCGCGACGGGCTCATCAAAAAGGCATTTAAGTCTGCTGAGCTGACGGACGCCTTCATCACGGCAATCGAGAAATCCAACGCCGCACTCAATGCCTTCGTGTTGCAAACGCCGGATCATGCCCGTGCGCAAGCCAAAGAAAGCGACAAGCGTTTGGCTGCCGGCAAGGCTGGCCCGCTCGAAGGCCTGCCGCTCGGCAACAAAGATCTCTTTTGCACTAAGGGTATCCGCACCACCGCGTGTTCGAAGATCCTCGGTGATTTCAAGCCGCCATACGAATCGACTGTTGGCCAGAACCTGTGGGATGCCGGCGCTGTCATGCTCGGCAAGCTCAACAACGACGAGTTCGCAATGGGCTCGTCAAATGAAACCAGCGCCTTCGGCAACGTCGTCTCGCCGTGGCGGCGCAAAGGCAAAGACGGAAAAGTCTCGACCGACAAACTCGTGCCCGGTGGATCGTCGGGCGGGTCGTCGGCCGCCGTTGCCGCTGATCTCTGTCTTGCCGCAACCGCAACCGACACGGGCGGCTCCATCCGCCAGCCGGCAGCTTTGACGGGCACGGTAGGTATCAAGCCGACGTATGGCCGTTGCTCGCGCTGGGGAATCGTGGCGTTTGCATCATCGCTCGATCAAGCCGGGCCCATCGCCAAGACCGTGCGCGATGCCGCGATCATGCTGAAAGTCATGGCCAGCGTCGATCCGAAAGACACCACGTCCGTTGATGCGCCGGTGCCGGATTACGAAGCCGGTTTAAAAAAAGGCGTCAAAGGTCTGCGCGTCGGCGTACCAAAGGAATACCGCGTCGATGGTATGTCGCAGGAAATTCAAAAGTTGTGGGACGACGGCATCGCTTGGCTAAAAGCGGCGGGCGCGACGATCCACGACATCTCACTGCCGCATACAAAATATGCGCTGCCCGCCTATTACATCGTTGCTCCGGCGGAGGCATCTTCAAACCTCGCACGCTATGACGGCATGCGTTACGGCCTGCGCGTTCCTGGTGACAACTTGACCGACACGTATGAGAAAACCCGCGCCGCAGGCTTCGGCAAGGAAGTGCGCCGCCGCATCTTGATCGGTACGTATGTGCTCTCAGCTGGATACTACGATGCGTACTACTTGAAAGCGCAAAAGGTCCGCACGCTCATCAAGAACGACTTCGATGACGCCTGGAGCAAGGTCGATGTAGTGCTGACGCCGACGACCCCATCGCCCGCCTTCGCGGTTGGTGAAAAGACGGGTGATCCCCTCGCCATGTACCTCGAGGATATTTTCACCGTGACGGTCAATATGGCGGGCCTCCCCGGTATGTCGGTGCCAGCAGGGCTATCCTCGCAAGGCACGCCGCTGGGGTTGCAGTTGATCGGTAAACCGTTCGACGAAGAAACACTGTTCCGTGCAGCCCAGGTGATCGAAGATGCGGCCGGCCGCTTCAAAGCGCCTGATGCTTGGTGGATGGTGCGTGGTGGATGAAAGGCTAGGATAATGAACCCGAAACGCCCCTGGGAATGCGCCGACATGGCGCAAGTCCGCGCCGAGATCGACCGGCTCGATGAAACTCTCGTCGATTTGATCGCCGAGCGTTTTGGCTATGTTGATCGCGCTTGGCAGCTCAAAAAGAATACGCCCGAAGGTGCTCACGTCCCGTGGCGCATCCAGCAGGTGATTAACAAAGTGAAAGCCCGTGCCAAGGACCGCGAATTGCCACCAGATATCGTCGATATGATAGGGGCCCAATGGAAGAACATGATCGGCTGGTTTGTGCAGTACGAAGAGGAAAAATTGCGCCAGGGCGATGACGACGGCAAAGCTCCTGGAGCAGGCGGTCAAAATGGGTCCTGAGCTTCAACCCGATGTCAACGTCAAAGAACTGCTGGCCTACGCCGCGCTCAACCCGGCGACCATCGCCGTCGCGTTTTGGATGGGCCGGAAGGCTGACGAAAAACCTAAAATCCTCATCGCTGCTTTTGCAGGCGCCATCGCTGGCGTCGCGCTTTTGTACGTCGCCACATCGCTGCGGCTGTGGGATGCGCCAATGCTTGGCCGCGCCGCAGCCGGCGTATTTGCAGCGTCCCTCGTCTGCGGCATTGTTTATGGTTGGCTCGGGTACGTGTTAAAAAAAACGTAGGCTGTGTAAATGCCCGTTTTGCTTTGACACAAAAAATTACATTCAAAGTCCTATTTATTAGACTTTCTTCAATTGGGGTAATCGAACCTCAACCTTGATTGGGTATGTTCAATCCGGAATGAGAAGCGTGCGGATAAACTAAAATCTTTCCGCGCTGGCTTGTTCTACTGAATTTAAAATTGAGGTCTCACGTGGTCACGAAACCTGGATACGCTCCGCTGGTCAACGGCGGGCCCGGCTACGACATTTTTGTCGGCTTCGACCTGCTGATCAACACGATCTATGGCGGTGCAGGTAACGACACGATCATCGGCGGATCCAAGGACGACGTTCTCGTCGGCGACGCCGGCAAAGACTGGCTCTATGGCGGCGCCGGAAATGACTCGATTTGGGGCGGCGGAGAAAACGACAATCTCTTCGGCGGCCTCGGCAACGACCAGATGTTCGGCGACGGTGGCGATGACCGCTTAGACGGCGGCGATGGCAACGACACACTCAATGGCGGCGCTGGCCGCGATGTCATGCTGGGCGGCCTTGGGAACGATACATACATCGTCGATAGCGCTGGTGACACCGTTACTGAAAATGCCAACGCGGGCGTTGATAGTGTCCAGTCGTCAATCAACTACGTGCTGGGCGCCAACCTCGAAAATCTCAGCCTCACCGGTTCAGCCAACATTAACGCCACCGGCAACAGCCTCGCCAACGTCTTGAGCGGCAACAGTGGCAACAACATAGTCGACGGCGGCACCGGCAAAGACATCATGACCGGCAACGGCGGCAACGACACCTACTACGTCGACAATGCCGCCGACGTCGTCAATGAATTGGTTGGCGGCGGCACCGACACGGTTATTTCTACCATCAATTATGTGATGGCCGCGAATGTCGAGAATGCGACTCTATCGGGTGCGCTGGCGCTGAACGCCACGGGCAACGCGCTCGCCAATACGATCACCGGCAATGCTGCAGCCAATACGATTTCGGGCAACGCTGGCAACGACACCGTTTTTGGCGGCGGCGGTATCGACAAGTTGAACGGCGGCGCGGGCCTGGACAAACTCTACGGCGGCACCGGCAATGATGGCCTCTTTGGCGGCGGCGCTGCTGATACGCTGTCTGGCGAAGGCGGCAACGACTCCGTCTACGGCGACGGCGGTAACGACAGAATCTACGGCGGGGCCGGCGATGATATTCTAGCAGGCGGTCAAAAAACCAATGGCTTCTCGCTCGGCAACGACACGTTCGCGTGGTTGCGTGCCGATGTCGTCAATGCGTCGGGCGTTCGCCAGGGCTTCGACCACATCCTGGATTTTGCGGCTGGCGATAGCCTCGACTTTTCCGGGCTCGGGCTCGCCGCTGGTCCGATTGGCAACGTTGTCCACGTGACGGATACGGCTGCTGGCACTGTGATTGCGGCCAACCTCGGCGGCACCACCGGGTTCGTCAACGTCGCCGTCCTCGACGGCGTGCATCACCTGACCCTCGCCGCTATGGTTCACGACCACGGCATTCTCGTCTAACTTGGTAGACCTTCGAGGATTGCAATCGGGCCCTTCCGGGGCCTTTTTTTGCGCCTCTTTTGCGATGATGAGCGC
>JAYUCQ010000321.1:0-4050 GCA_043740265.1 Hyphomicrobium sp. | reverse complement strand
CAATGTCGGAAGTTGGTTGGCATCAGACTCCCGAATTCCGATCTGCGATTGAATGGAAAAATCCATGGTCTCACGAACAGCCTCGGATAGTTTCTCTGGGTCTGCTTGAATAGTTGCAAACAGGCGCTTGGGAATTTCTTCCGGCTTTTCTCCCAGCTCATCGTAGAGGTTGATGGCATTTGCGCGTTGGGCTTCTGCCCATTGCTGAAGCAGGGAAATTTCCCGATCAGAGCTTGGTGGGGCCTCGCCCCGATTCATGCGATAATCTGGAACGAGTTCAGGTTCTTTGACGCTAGGTCGTTCCGACAATACAAATTCTAGAAATGGCCGGTCATAAAAGTCTGCCAAGATACGGGCCTGACGTACTGTAGGCGCGCCTTTTCCTGCCTCCCAAGCCAAAATATCTTCCGGCGCCTTGTCGAGCTTAGCGGCAGCGTCTTTAAGCGACCGGCCACGCCAATCGCGAGCCCATTTGAGTACATCTGGGTTTAGCCAAGTTTCTTTTTTTTGCGCTTTAACCGCCATTTGATCAACCTATACGATACTGAAGAACAAGGCGATTCGGCTTGCTACGGCGTAAACATCATTGCATCTGCACCTTTTGTGTTGTTAGACTTCCCTACCTCACCCCCAACCCATCCAAATAAATTAGCACGGCTGCATCCAACAAATCCTCGGGTGCCATTGGGATCGGCCGCCGGGCGCCATCACCACGCGCAAACAAAGACGCGATCCCGTGCGATAACGCCCAGATGTGCAGCGCCATCATCATCACCGGCGGACGCTTGGCTTCCGGCATGGTGGCGATCAACGCCGCGCAGGCGTCGCGCAAAACGCCAAGCGCCCGCTCGCCCGCCGCGTGCAATTCGGGATACGACGTAAACGCCAGGCCGGATTCAAACATAGCCGAGAACTGCGCCGGTTCGCGCCGCGCAAAATCGAGATAGGCGCGCCCCAGCCGGTCAAACGCCGCGCGCGCGTCGGGCTTGCCGCCATTCCAAGCGCCAGCCAGCTTGGCTTCAAAAGCTTCAAAGCCGCGATTTGCAACGTCCGCCAGCAGCGCATCGCGGTCTCTATAGTGCCGGTAGGGTGCCGCTGGGCTGACGCCCGCCGCGCGCGCCGCTTCCGCAAACGTGAACCCAGCCGGTCCCTTTTGCGCAATGAGTTCAAGCGCCGCCTTGATCAAGGCTTCGCGCAGGTTGCCGTGATGATAGCTGCGCCGCGAACCGGGGCCAGTGTTGCGTTCCCAAGACATGAAGCGCTTCTAGCTGAAAAGCCGGGCGCGTGCACGCTGTCCGCAATATTAGGCAATTTTACTTGCAGTATGATTTCAGGCCATCGCGGCCGTGGTGCGCCAGATCAACGTGGAAATGATCTCTGTGGTTGGCGTCGTGTTCGGGGCCGAGCACCGTCGTGAAGGTGTTGCAGGCGCCGTCATGCACAGCCCGCAGGAACGCCCGTTCGCGGTCGGTACCGTACCAGCCGCCCTTGACGGTAATGACTTCGCCGCTGGCTAAAATGAACTTCGAAATATCGACGGCGTTGGCGTAGCCATGCTCCGAAAGCGAGGCACCGCTGACGTGATTGATCGGGCGGCACGCATAAGACGCGGCAACCGTCAGTTCGGCCAGCGGTTGGCCATAATACCGGCGGGCCGCTGGTTCGATGACTTCAGAAACCCACCGCTCGACCTGCGGTATCATCGGGCAGCGCAGCATCGCCGGCGGCTTCATGATCACGCGGCCGCCGTCTGCCGCCGACATTTCATAGGGGCTCTCGGCGCCGCATTCGCTCGGGCCGCCGAGGGCTGAACGGCTCTGGATGAAACGGGTTTGGCGCACCGCACCTGAGGCGACGCAGGCCTGCTCTTCGGTCGCGCGCCAGGGTTCGTGCTTGGCGACGAAATCGACGTTGCCGGTGTTGGAGCCGCAGCCCCAAAGCAACACCAGTCCCGATAACATCAGGACGGCGAGGGGTAAAATAACGCTGATACGACGCAAAACCATGACGACGTTGATACTCGAAGCTTGGTTAACGGCGCCTTAACACCTCTTCAGCCCGATTCGATTTTCTCAGTTGTTTCCGGCTCATTTGCGACGGCAGGGCGGCGAAGCCGGGGCGTTTGGCGGGTGTCCGGCGCAGGCGTACATGCAAGTTATCCACAGGTACTTGCGGCTGTTCCGCAGCGTGAAACAGGCCCGTCATATGAGCCGGTTAGATGGGCCATGCTCCGATCTCATGGGAGCCGGACCGGAAGATGTTCCGCGTATCAGGTCTGAATAGACGTGCCGTGCGCCCGGCTGTTTGTACCGCGTAACGCTAGGCTCAGGCTGCTTGTTGTATCGCGTTGAGCAGCGACGGTACGCACGAATGGAAATGCCCTGGCGGACAACGCTCTGGGACTTGAAGGACGACCCCGTCTGCCCTCTTCAGGTCTCCGCGTTGGTTTTGCCAGGGCGCATTTCCCAAGGCGCATTTCATTGCGCAAGAAAACGCATCACCTCGGCCTTGAAGGCCTTGTCGCCGACGGCCTTCATATGATCGCGATTGGGAATAACGAAGGCTTGCGCCCCGGGAATGAGCAGCGCTAGCGCTTCCGGGGAACCGCCGATCACATCGTCCTCGCCAACGGCCACCAGCACCGGGCTTGTGATTTTTGCGAGGTCTTCGGCGGTTAACTTGGCGCGCGCCGAGCGGATGCACGCCGCCAGCGCTTTCAAATCGCTTTTGGTTTGCTCAGCGAAGGCGCGGAATGTGCGCGCTGTCGGGTTCGTTACGTCGCTGATGCTGGTGGCTTCGAGCGCATGCGCAATCGGTCCCGTTCCGGCCATGCCGCGCACCATATTAATGCCAAGCCCGCCGAACACGATGCGCGCTACGCGATCTGGATGCGCCAAAGCCAGAAATGCGCAAATCCGCGCACCCATCGAATAGCCCATGACGTGCGCTTGGCGGACGCCGAGGTGATCGAGGAGACGGCAAGCGTCTTCGGCCATCAGCGGGGCGCCATATTGGCCGAGATCGTAGAGCTTGGCGCTTTGACCGTGACCGCGATTGTCGAAGGCGATGACGCGGTACCCACTGTCAGTCAGAACCTTGACCCATTCGGGCGCGGTCCAGTTCATCGCAACATTGGAGGCGAAGCCGTGGATCAGCAGAATGGGCAGCGGTTTCGCTTGGGTTCCGTCTGGCGGCACGCCGGTATCGATATAGGCAATGTCGACGCCGTCACTGTCAAAATGCTGGATATTGGTCATTTCATCTCTTGAACTTGGTCATCTCTTGAACTTGGTCATGTCTCGAGCCTGAGCCTGCGGCGAAACGGGAGTGAACGTCCCCTATCGCCCGGCTCGCTTCAACGGTATCTTTGCCGCAAATCGACGTGAATTCACAACTGGGTCCTTCAAGAGGCACGACCATGGCCGCCGGCACCACCCCACATTTCGCCAACGACGCGGGCGCTGAGCGCATTTTTATCGGCGTTAAAGAATTCAAATGCATGGGCGCGCGGCCGCCGTTCGATCATCCGCATGTCTACCTCGATATGGGCCAGGACTCGCAGGTGCTGTGCCCGTATTGCTCGACGCTCTTTCTGCACGATCCGCGCTTGGCGGCAAGTGAGAGCGATCCCAAGGGAAGTCTTGTCGCGGACGCGGCGTGACCCAATGACTTCGAACGTCCGCACAGTTGCGATCGCGGGCGCGGGCATCGGCGGATTGGCGGCGGCGCTGGCGCTTGCGCGCCAAGGTATCGCGTCAAATGTATTTGAACGCCGCGCTGGGATCAGCGAAGACGGTGCCGGTATTCAAATCGGACCGAACGGATGCCGTGTGCTTTCCGAACTGGGCGTGCTGGATCGTGTCCGCGTGCAAGCCGCCGAACCCGATGCCATCAGCGTGCACGATGGCACTTCAGGCCGCGTGCTCACCTGGCTGCCGTTGGGCACCTGGATCAGAGAGCGTCACGGTGCATCCTATCTGACCTTGCATCGTCAAGATTTGCACGCTGGTCTGCGGGAAGCTGCCATCGCTGAACCGCTTATAACATTGA
>JAYUCQ010000320.1:0-1620 GCA_043740265.1 Hyphomicrobium sp. | reverse complement strand
AATGGGGGCTTTCAAGACCTGACGTATGCCGTCACCGGCTCTAACGACAGCCCTTTCGACAGATCGAACGATTAGTCTATGCTACGCGACGATTGGCCGGCGACAAGGGGCACCCATGCTGCGCAATTCCAATAACAACGACTGTCGCGCTACCATCCTTGCCGCCCTATTTGTGGTCTGTTCTGTGAGCCCTGCTCTGGCTGAGGCCGATCCCCAAAAAGGGGCTCGCACCTTCAATCATTTTTGCTCACCGTGCCATTCGGTAACCCCTGACCGGCATATGTCAGGTCCAAGCTTGTCGGGAATTGTCGGTCGCAAGGCGGGTTCAATTGCTGGTTTTGACCGGTACTCGAAAGCCTTGCCTCAGAGCTCCATCGCGTGGAACGAAGAGACGCTGACCTCGTGGGTGATAAATCCGCGAGCGCTCGTGGCGAATACGACGATGCCAGCGATCGACGCTGATGAAGCCGCCCGTATGGATATTGTTGCCTACCTCTTGGCTACGCAGACGCCAGGCGCACCACCGCGCGACGACATTCCCAAGCCACCGGAAAAAATGCAGGACTTGAAAGCGTCGGGCCCCGCAACACGCATCGCATCGATAGGACTTTGCCGCGACACGTACTCGGTAAAAATGGAGAACGGCACGACGCTGCTGTTCTGGGAGCCAAACCTTCGCTTCAAAACGGATTCAAGCAGCCAGGGTCCAACTCCGGCAAAACCTGTTTTGGTCCCCACTGGTATGCAGGGTGATCGCTCCTACGCCATCTTTGCGTCGCCTTTAGAAATCAGCGGTTTTGTGAAGTCCGATTGCCCAAGCCGCTAGTTAAGCGCGCAAACCAAATAATAAATTGAGCGCAATCGAGTTGCGTGACGTGCCATTACAATGCAAGTTACGGCCGGGATCGCTGAAGGGGATGCGGAATGAGCTTGAGCAGAAGATCGATGCTGGAAGGTACGGTCGCGTTGGCTACGTCCTTCGCTATCTCGCGCGCGGCCCGCGCGGACGATCTGTTCGCGCCGGTTCCAGGCGACTGGCGGACCTTCGAGACGGTCATCAAAATTCAAATCGCAAAGCCCGAGGGCAAGGTGCAAGCGTGGGTACCGCTCCCTGCTGTCGACCAGGCCGATTGGATGCGCTCGGGCACAAGTACGTGGACAGCCGCCGGCGCTGATGCAATCGTGGTATCAGAAAAAAAATACGGCGCAAAAATGCTGCATGTCGTTTGGCCGGAGGGAACGGTCGCCGCCGCGGCCGAAGTCACCAGCCGATTTTCAACGCGCGACCGGGCTGTGGCGTTGACCGCTGCCGGCCATGCCCAGCCGCTCACCAACGCTGAACGCCAATTTTACATCCAAGGTACCGAACTTATTCCTGTCGATGGTCTCGTCAAAGAGACGGCCGACAAGATCACGGCCAGCGCCCAAACCGATTTGGACAAGGCGCGCGCCATATACGAATGGGCTATCGAAAACACTTTTCGAAATCCAAAAACGCGCGGCTGCGGCGTTGGCGACATCTCCTACATGATCAAGTCCGGCGATCTATCGGGCAAGTGCGCCGATATCAACGCGCTCTACGTCGGCCTCGCGCGCGCTTCGGGTCTGCCGGCGCGCGAC
>JAYUCQ010000319.1:0-9861 GCA_043740265.1 Hyphomicrobium sp. | reverse complement strand
CTCGAACATCGGCAGCAATTTCTTTGTGGCAATCGAGGCAAAGTTTGCTTTGCGACGATCTGGAAAAGGGCGCGTGACAGCTACCGCAGTCTTTTTCGAATTTTGCGTGCCCGGCAATCACCTCGCCGGGAGTAACCAAGCGCTCCAAGGCATTTTGTGCCGCTGATACCGGCACAAGGGCAAGCAGCATCACCGCCGCAACAAGCCATCGTAGCCCAAGCTTTCTTCGGCTCATGGGATGAGTGGTTCCAGCTCAGTAAAGATGAACAGCGATGATGTGAACGATGGCGGCGATGATCAAAAGAAAGAACAGCGGCATGTGCAGCACGTGCCACCAGCCAAATAGCTGGTCATAGAATTTGAGCCCGGCTGCTTTGCGAATGGTTGCGTTGTAGAGATCGAGGTGGTCGCGCGCCGCCGCCAGAGCCTGCTGGTAAACGTCGTCGTCCCACCGCTCACGCAAAGCCCGCGCTGCGACGGCTGACTGCATTTCACTCAAATGCGCTCTGCGGCTCGACCGCGTTTTCCGCCACAGTGTCAGCATCAGATTGGCGCTGCGCATCACGCCTGCGTTCTTATCCAACAGGGCGCTCTCAAAACTCTTGAGTTCGGTCAAAGTCGCGGGCGCGGTTCCCGTGTCTTCGCCGAAAGCCTGCATCAGCGCTTCCGCGTCGGAGAGCAGTGTCTTCGCCTCTGCCTTGGCACCATAGAGACCCTTGTGAACTTTGGAGTAGAGGAAGCGGCCGAAGATGCCGCTGGCCACGACTGTCAGCATCACCACCGTTGCGACGATCGCGTTGACGGATTTTAACTCGAAATTCGAATGCAGTATGATCAGCGACGGACCGACAATTCCCAAAACCATGTGCGACTTGAACCACGTCGCTATCCGGCCAAGGCCTGTGACCTTTGCGTACTTCTTTCGAACAGGGTAGAGCAGAAGTACCAGCATGGTCAGGCTGCCGAGAATGCCGATCCAATAACCGATGCCAGATCCGGCGACGATGTACTGCTCGTCCCGTACACGCCACGCCGTAAACAGCGTCGCCAGAACGGCAACCGAAAACACCACTGTGGCAAGTGACGACGCAGATTTGTTTTTTGAATTCGGCCGCGACTGCGCCTTGGACGCTTCAGTTGCCAGCGGCCGTACAACCGACAGCGCATCCATGCCTGCGTCACGGTTATCACGTCGCGGAGCATTTGAACGTGATTCGACCATCATTTGACCTCGTTGATCTGGCGCGATGTCAAAGTAAAAACCTGCAGAATGCGGAGAAAAACGAAGCGAATCACCAGATTTTATAGAATTACACGGAAGTGTGCGAGGGGTCCAAACGTTGTATTCAAGAATACGGAGCGAATGCGTAACCTATCTGCCGATTTACATCCCGAGGTGTTACATGCCGGTCGTTGAATTGGAGTTAAGCCCTGATGGTCGCTGAAGCCGGTCACTTTGCTCTCATCCTGGCGCTAATTGTAGCGTTGCTTCAAGCCACCGTGCCTTTGATAGGAGCGCAGCGGCAAGACCCTGAAGCCATGGCATTCGGCTCCTATGCCGCGATCACTCAGTTTCTTATGATTGCAGTGGCCTTTGGCTGCCTGACGCACGCCTTCGTCACATCAGACTTCTCCGTGGCGGTGGTAGCTGCCAACTCTCACACCTTGAAGCCGATGCTCTACAAGGTGGCTGGCGTCTGGGGCAACCACGAGGGCTCGATGCTGTTGTGGGTGCTCATCCTCGCGCTATTCGGTGCCGCAGTGGCGAGTGCGGGAGCGAATTTGCCTGAGACACTGAAAGCCAACACGCTGGCTGTTCAAGGTGCGATCAGCCTCGGGTTCCTCGCCTTCATCATTTTTACGTCGAACCCTTTTGCGCGGCTAGACCCCGCGCCGCTCGACGGCAACGGCCTCAATCCAATCTTGCAAGATCCCGGCCTGGCGCTTCACCCGCCGTTTCTTTATCTCGGCTACGTCGGCTTTTCGATTGCGTTCTCGTTTTCGGCGGCGGCATTAATTGAAGGCAAGGTCGATGCCTGCTGGGCTCGCTGGGTACGGCCGTGGGTACTTGCGGCTTGGTGCTTCCTAACCATCGGCATTACTCTTGGCAGCGCCTGGGCCTACTACACGCTCGGCTGGGGCGGCTGGTGGTTCTGGGATCCTGTCGAAAACGCCTCATTCATGCCGTGGCTGTCTGGCACGGCGCTGTTGCATTCCGCTCTCGTCGTCGAGCGGCGCAATGCATTGGCCAGCTGGACCATCCTGCTCGGAATTCTCACCTTTACGCTGTCGTTGATCGGCACGTTCCTGGTCCGATCTGGCGTCCTCACAAGTGTTCATGCTTTTGCCACCGATCCAACGCGCGGCATCTTTATTCTTCTACTGATCGTTGCGGCCACTGGAGGATCGCTTATTCTTTATGCGATCCGCATGCCCACTTTGAAACAGGGTTCGCCGTTCTCAATTGTAAGCCGGGAATCGAGTTTGACGCTCAACAACGTCATTTTGACAGTGGCTTGCGCCACCGTCTTTCTGGGAACATTTTACCCATTGGTCGTCGATCTCATTGGACGCGACAAGATTTCCGTTGGGCCGCCCTACTACAACATGACGTTCCTGCCGATCATGATCCCGTTGCTTCTGGCAATGGCGGTAGGCCCGATGCTGAAATGGAAACGCGACAGCCTGCCGGAAGCACTGGCAAAGCTTAGGCCTGCAGCCGTTGCAGCGGCAGTTGCCTTTATTGGAGTGCTGATTTGGTCATTCGGCAAGAACGCACTCGCCGCATTCGCTATGGCGCTGGCCGCCTGGCTGGTTGTTGGCTCGCTCATAAATCTTGCACTTCGCTTGAAGATTGGCAGCGTGCCATTCGCGACGTCGCTCAATCTTGCCCGCACGATACCACGTGCGTTCTTTGGGCTCGTGCTGGCTCATGGCGGCATGGGCCTGACAGTCATGGGTATCGCCGGGATGTCGACGTGGGCCACTGAGACAATCCAAATCGTCAAACCCGGCGGCACAATTTCACTATCCGGATATGACGTCAAATTGGCGTCTGTAAAAGCGGTTCCTGGGCCGAACTATGAAGCCGAGCGCGCCCTTTTTGAAGTGACCCGCAACGGCCGCCGGGTGACCGAACTCATATCCGAGCGACGCTTCTACCCAGTGCGCGAGCAGCAGACGATTGTTGCCGGTATCCGCACTAACTTGCTGTCAAACATTTACGTTGTTCTGGGCGATCCAAATGGCGAAGCCGGGTGGGCAGTGCGGCTCTACTATCACCCGTTAGTGCCGTGGATCTGGCTCGGTGCGCTGACTATGGCGCTCGGCGGTTTTGTTTCGCTATCCGACCGCCGCTTCCGAATTGGGATGCCAAGCCGTCAGCGCACTGACGCGCTCGTTGCGGCGGAATAGGAGGGCGAATGACGAAATTCGCAGCACTGGCACCGGTCGCCCTGTTCGCAACGATCGCCGCTGGCCTGGGCCTCAGCCTGACCAACGACCCGCATAAAATGCCGTCGATGCTGATCGACAAGCCGCCCGCGGAATTTAGCCTTGCCGCCGTCGATGGCACGGGCAAGCCACTGTCGAGCGGTACCTTAAAAGGCGAAATCATGCTCCTCAACGTTTACGCGTCGTGGTGCCCGGGCTGCCGCCTCGAGCACCCCACTTTGATGAAGTTTTCGGCCGATAAAACGATTCCGCTCTACGGCATCAACTGGAAGGACAAGCCTGGCGATGGCGGACGCTGGCTGGCACAGAACGGAAACCCGTATCTCGCCGTCGGTGACGATCCAACCGGCCGCGCTGGCATCGACATGGGTGTGACGGGCGTACCTGAAACCTTTGTCATCGATGCGGGTGGCCGCATCCGTTATAGGCATGCAGGCCCAATTACTGAAGACGTCTGGAACGATGTGTTTGAGCCCTTGCTGGCCGACCTGCGGGGCCGGCCATGACGTATAAACTCCGCTACGCGCGGTTCACGGGCTTGCGTATGTTGATTGCGTTGCTAGCGCTGTTTTGCACCGGGCCGGTGCAGGCCGTGACACCCGATGAAATGTTAAACGACAAGGCTCTTGAGGCGCGCGCCCGTGAGATCAGCCAGCACCTTCGCTGTGTGGTCTGTCAGAACCAGTCGATTGACGACTCCAGTGCACCCTTGGCGCGTGATCTGCGAATACTGGTGCGCGACCGGCTGACTTTGGGCGACAGCGATGCGCAAGCCCTCGACTATATCGTCGCCCGCTACGGCAATTTCGTGCTTCTCCGGCCGCCGTTTCAGTTCGACACTCTATTGCTGTGGCTTGGTCCGTTCGCTTTTATACTGCTCGCTGGGCTGGCTTTGGTGCGCGTCATCCGCCGCCAAGATGCATTGCCCGCAGGTGAGGCATCGCCCGAACTATCGCCAGAAGAATGCCGCCGCCTCGAAGCCCTAACGAACGAAGGAACCTCGGTATGATCCTGTGGGTTATTCTGACCATTATGACTGCGCTCACAGCGGTTGCAGTGGCCGCCCCGTTTCTGCGGCAAAAGAGCGGAGTTGTGGCGCCGGAATCAAAGGAGCTTGACGTTTATCGTGATCAGTTGAAGGAAATTGAGCGGGAGGAAAAGGCCGGCCTCATAAGACCATCTGAATCGGTTGAGGCGCGCAAAGAAATTGCCCGCCGGCTATTAGCAGCCGAGCAACTTGCAAAGCCAAAAGACGATGCGAAACCGTCCGGCGACCGCACTTACGCGGCTATTGGCGTGGCGGGTGCTGTCGCAATCGGCTCCACGATTCTGTACGCCAACATGGGGTGGCCCGATTTGCCGGGACAACCGGCCGCCAACCGGCCTGAGAGCACAGTAGCCCAGTCAACAAAGCCGGTCGAAGATGTTGCGACCGGAGGTCAAGATGGCGTCATCAACCCCCCATCGGAAAATGCCGGTGAGCAAGCGAAACAGCCCGTTGGCACCGTCGACGATATGATAGGGCGGCTGGTCAAGCGCCTGGCGACAAATGCCGACAACCCCGACGGCTGGCGTATGCTCGGCTGGGCCTATTTCTCTCAGGATCGTTTCACAGATTCAGCAGCAGCCTACGCCCGGGCCATCGAACAAAATCCATCGCTTGGTTCTTTGAAGACGGCGCGCGGCGAAGCTCTAGTTCGCGCTGCAGGCGGCACCGTAAATGACGACGCCCTTGCGCTTTTCACTGAAGCCCTGAAGCAAGACGCCAAAGACCCGCGCGCCCGATACTTTGCTGGATTGAAAAAAGAGCAATCCGGCAATAGATCAGCAGCTCTCGATGACTGGATCAGCATCCTTAATGAAACCTCCCCCAGTGAACCGTGGGCTGCTGACCTGAGGCAACGCACCGAAGGTTTAGCGGGTGAACTCAAAGTCGATATCTCGACGCGCCTGACGGCCGCCGCCGTCCCACCAACCGCAGCTGCGCGTGGCGGCGTACTAGATGCCATTCAAACTCCGGGCCAAACTCCGGGCGCGGACGCGCAACCACCTGCTCTGGCTGCCGAAAAGGGTCCGACCGCCGAAGACGAAAAAAAGTCTCAGGACATGGCACCCCAAGATAGGACAGCAATGATCCGCGGCATGGTCGAGAGCTTGCAGAGCCGGCTCGAAAAATCACCGCGCGATGCCGATGGTTGGATTAAGTTGATCCGGTCCCGTAAAGTTCTCGGCGAGGATGACGCCGCTAAGTCGGCGCTCGCCAAAGCTTTCGCCGCATTCGCGGACGCTCCTGATGAACAGGGCCGCATTTCAGCAGAAGCCAAGGCACTTGGCGTCACGAATTGAAGTCGCGCTCCGCGTTAAAGGCTCTGTTAGATGCGGCGCGTTCCTATTTCCTCGCCAATTTCATGGCCGATTTTCTGGAATGCGCGCGGACAAATTGTTGGCGGCACGGCGCCTGCTGATGAATTGTTAATGAGGCCCAGCTTATAACAAGCCTGCAAAATTTCTCCGCGTGTGGTGCATGAGACAAACGCGATCATTTCCGACCCGCAATTGGGAGCGCCGAAATGAGCTTTGACCCGGCCCAGGCACTGTATGCTGTTCCACTCGCCGCGATCTGGTACTATTATGGCCGTTCGCGCCAACACGAAACCGCGCGCAGCGTCACCGCCTTGCATGCCGCCGTTGACAACGGCCTTCACGAACCGGATTCTCTGCATCCCTGGATCGACCCAGCCAAGTGCTTGGGGTGCGGTGCCTGCGTCAGCGCTTGTCCAGAGGGCGATATCCTAGGGATCATCAACGGCCGTGCGCAACTGATAGAACCGAGCTCGTGCATCGGCCACGGCGCCTGCAAAGCATCTTGCCCGTTCGACGCAATCTCGTTGGTGTTTGGCAGTGAAACACGCGGCGTCGACTTGCCCGTCATTGGACAGGACTTCCAAACCAACATTCCCGGCATCTACATCGCCGGCGAATTGGGCGGCATGGGGCTTATCCGCAATGCCATCGAGCAAGGCCGCCAGGCGCTCGACGCAATTTCAAAACGGCCTGGTGCCAAAACGGCTGATATTCTGGACGTCATTATCGTTGGCGCGGGTCCCGCCGGATTTTCTGCGAGCCTTGCCGCCACGGAAAAAGGGCTGACCTTTAAGACCTTCGACCAGGAGACACTGGGCGGCACCGTTGCACACTTCCCGCGCGGCAAGCTGGTGATGACGCGTCCAGCCGTCTTGCCAATTGTCGGCGAGGTCAAACTCGACAAGTTCGCTAAAGAAGACCTGCTGGAATTCTGGCACGACGTGCAGCACAAGACCGGGCTGCAATTCAACTTCAATGAGGGCGTAGAAAACGTCAGGCCGCTCGACGCTGCCAGCAACGGCTTCGAAGTGACGACCGCAAAGGGCGTCTACCGCGCGCGGAATGTTCTACTCGCCATCGGCCGGCGTGGGTCACCTCGAAAACTTGACGTGCCTGGCGAAGACTTGCCTAACGTCGTCTACCGGCTTGCCGATCCTCAGCAGTACCGCGGCAAGAGCGTTGTCATCGTCGGCGGTGGCGACAGCGCCATTGAAGCGGCCGTGAGCATCGCCAACGAGCCCGGCACAACAGTGACAATATCTTATCGCGGCAGCGCATTCGCCCGCTGCAAACAACAAAATCGTGACGCTATCGCAGCACTGGCACAGAACGGCCGTATCCACATCTTTCTCAACTCCGTGATTGAATTTATCACCGAACATGCGGTCCAAATCGTACACGACGGCCACGTCACAAAGTTGAAGACGGATAGTGTCATCATTTGTGCTGGCGGCATTGTACCGTCAGGCTTTCTAAAAAGCATCGGCATCGAAATCGAGACGAAGTATGGAACCGCTTAAGTGCCGAGCGTCCAAGGTTCCTGTGTTTGCCGCTCTCTTCGGTCTCACGATTGGGGCCGCGAGCGCTAGCGACACTGTGCCAGTTATACCAGCGGAGCCGCCGCAAGTCCGTCACGTCAACACCGGCTGGACTGTATTAATGGAAGCAGCCATTAACGGCGACCTTGCCAAAGTCCGGTCCTTGACCGGTTCTCAAGCCTACATCAACCAACGAACTCCTGATGGCAGCTCTGCGCTGATGCTTGCGGCCAAGGCGGGGCACGTTGCCGTTTCAAAGGACCTTTTGGACGCGGGTGCGGATGTCAATCAACAGGATGGGCGTGGGGAAACAGCGCTCACATACGCTGCATCGGAAGGGCACGGTGCCATCGTCCGCGCCCTGATCGGCAAGGGAGCCGATATGACCACCCTCTCCAAAGCCAAAATGTCACCGCTCGGCTTCGCGGCCTTGGGTTGTTTTGAAACGTCGGTCAACGCTCTGCTGGAAAGTGGCGCCGAAGCCGATACGGCGCTGGCCGGCGGCCGCACCGCGTTGATGGTGGCGGCTCAAGCCTGCGGCCCAGAAACGTCTCATAGAATTGTCGATGCGTTCGTGGCCTACGGTGCGGTGCTCAATGCCAAGGATGCCGAAGGCCGCACTGCGATGTGGTACGCTGCCGGCAACGGCAACCTTTCCATGTTGGGCAAGCTCGCAAGCCTTGGTGCCAATATCAGCGACGCAGATCATCATGGAGAAACACCGTTGGATCGCGCGCTGCATCGCGGCCACACTGAAGTCGCACGCTTCCTTATTGCGCACGGCGCGGAGCTTACAAGGACCACCGCCGGCGGCGACACCGCGCTGATGCTTGCGGCTAAAAGCGGAAACGCCGAACTTGTGAACTTGCTGGTTTCGTCGGGTATCGAGATCAACACACGCAACCGTTTCGGTTCGTCCGCATTAATGATGGCAGCAGCATCTGGCCAAATCGCCGTTGTCGATGCTTTGGTCAAGGCAGGCGCTGATCGGGCGCTCCGCAATAAGAAACGTGAAACGGCGCTCGATATTGCGACGGCGTCCGGCCATGAAGACTGCGCCGAGCACCTTAGATAGCAGCGCGCTGCCGGAACGAGAAAAGGGCACCTTTGGGCGCCCTTTTTGATTGTAATTCGTGTTCTTGATAAGAACGCCGCGTTCGCCGTAACTCCAGCCCTAGAGCACGAAGTCCGCAGCCGTCAGAACCTTGATGCCGTTTAACTGGATCTGGAAGTCTGCAATCTTGTCGCCGTTGATATCGCCTTCGATGACCGTATTCGCGCCCTGGGCACTATAGTGTAGCTGCCCGGCGATGCCGGTAAAGGCTGCGGCCTTGGCCGCCAAGAACGTGAACGCCTGATTGCCGGCAACCTTGGTATTTGAGTCTATCGTCGAGAGATCAACGCGATCGGTGAGATGCGTAAAGTCTGTAATGAAATCGCGTGTGGCCGCGACCTTGGTCGTCTCTGTAATCAAATTGAAGTCGAACACGTCGCGGCCAAGACCGCCGGTCATGACATCATGCCCCAGGCCGCCTGTAATGATATTGGCCGCCGTGTTGCCGGTAATCGTATTGCCGAGAGCGTTACCCGTGCCGTTGATCACAGCAACACCGGTCAACGTCAGATTCTCAACGTTGAGACCAAGGGTAAACGTTGCCGCCGACTTCACCAAATCCGTGCCCTGGTTGAGTAGCTCGGTGACGACGTCGGTTGTCTGACTGACGATATAGGTATCGTTGCCGGCGCCGCCCTTCATCGTATCGAGCCCCAGGCCGCCATCGATGATATTCGCCGCAGCATTGCCGGTGATGGTGTTGGCGAGTGCGTTACCGGTGCCGTTGATCACCGCGACGCCCGCCAGTGTCAGGTATTCAACATTGAGACCAAGCGTATGCGTAACTGTCGAGAACTCTGTGTCCGTGCCGGCGTTCAGCGCTTCGGACACGACGTCGGCGGCATTATCGACATAGTAGGTGTCGTTGCCAGCACCACCTGCCATCTTGTCCGCACCGGCGCCGCCATTTATGACGTTCGCCACCGCGTTACCGGTGATCGTATTGGCCAGCGTATTGCCCGTTCCGTTGATTACGGCCGCGCCACCAAGGGCCAAATTCTCAACATTCAATGCAAGCGTATGCGTCACGGTCGAAATCACAGTGTCGGTGCCGGCGTTAAGCGCCTCCGACACGACGTCGGCAGCGTTGTCGACATAGTACGTATCGTTGCCTAAGCCTCCCGCCATCTTGTCGGCACCAGCGCCGCCATTGATGACGTTCGAACCCGCATTGCCCGTGATCGTATTGACGAGGGCGTTTCCGGTACCGTTCAAAGCCGCGCCCATCAATGTGAGATTTTCGAGCTCAACGCCAAGTGTGAAATTGGTCGATGACTGCACGGTGTCAATACCGCCGCCGGAAAGCTCGGCTACCACATCGCCAGCGTCATCGACGATGTAGGTATCATCGCCATCGCCACCGGCCATCGTGTCCGCGCCAACCCAGCCGTC
>JAYUCQ010000318.1:0-9875 GCA_043740265.1 Hyphomicrobium sp. | reverse complement strand
GCCAACAGACAAGACCGGAGTGCCGTGACCGACCCTCTATCAACATCAGGATCAAGCACCGGCTCAAGCTCTGGCCGTGCGCGATCACCCGAAGGTGCCAACGCACCGGAGTTCTCGGTTTCGGAACTTTCAGGCGCGATCAAACGCGCGCTGGAGGACGGCTTCGGTTATGTCCGCCTGAAGGGTGAAATCTCGGGCTATCGCGGCCCGCATAGCTCCGGGCACTGCTATTTCGCGCTCAAGGACGACAAAGCCAAAATCGAGGCCGTGATCTGGAAGGGCGTCTTTGGCCGCCTGCGTTTCAAACCGGAAGAGGGCATGGAAGTCATTGCCCAAGGCAAGATCACGACGTTCCCGGGTTCGTCCAAATACCAAATCATGATCGAAGCGCTGGAGCCTGCGGGTGCCGGCGCTTTGATGGCGCTGCTCGAAGAGCGCAAGCGCAAGTTCGCCGCCGAAGGCTTGTTCGATGAAGCCCGCAAAAAGCCGCGTCCGTTTTTGCCGAAAGTCGTCGGCATCATCACGTCGCCGACCGGTGCCGTTATTCGCGATATGCTTCACGGCTTCAATGAGCGCTTTCCAGCCCACGTCATCCTCTGGCCTGTGCGCGTGCAAGGCGAGGGCAGTGCGGCTGAAGTCGCAGCCGCCATTCGCGGCTTCAATGCGCTCGAAGTGGGTGGCCGCATACCGCGACCTGACGTGCTGATTGTTGCCCGCGGTGGCGGCAGTCTTGAAGACCTGTGGGGCTTCAACGAAGAGGTCGTTGTCCGCGCCGCCGCCGAAAGCCGCATACCGCTGATCTCGGCCGTTGGTCACGAAACCGACTGGACGCTGATTGATCTCGTGGCGGATGCGCGCGCCCCAACGCCGACGAAGGCCGCCGAATGGGCTGTTCCCATGTACAGCGATTTGATTGAGCAGCTTGATGAACTGGGTTTGCGTCAGCGCAGTTCGATCCGCCGCTTTCTCGGTGAAACACGCACGCATCTGAAAGCTGCGTCGCGCGGCCTGCCGAAGCTCGAAAACCTCATTGCTTTTCCGCGCCAAAGATTTGACGAAGCCGATAAGCGGTTGAGCCGCGCGCTGCTGGCCAACACGCGGGCCCACGGCATGCGCTTAGCGCGAACCGGATCACGGCTGACGGCGGGGACATTGCAACAGCGGCTGGGGCGGGCGGGTGAGCGTCTTGCGTCCGTTCACGCCCGTGCCGGTCAAGCGCTGAATAACCGCCTCGCTGTCCGCCGCCGCGGGCTTGAAGGCACAAGCAAACTTCTCGTGTCGCTCAGTTATCAAAGCGCGCTGGCCCGCGGCTACGCGCTGGTACGAGATGCTAGCGGACAAATGGTGCGACTGGCTGCGCCCTTAATGCCGGGAACTGATATTTCAATCGAGTTCTCCGATGGCCGCGTTGCCGCCGAAGTCAAAGACGGGGTCGTTTCACCGAGAGAAACGCCATCCGATCCGGGCGTAAAAAAAGTGCGGCCAAAGCCAGCGCCTGGGCGTGGCGGCCAGGGGTCGCTGTTTTAAGGGTGCACCCGGAAAGTAGCACGGACGCAGGGGAAAATGCGATGTATTGTCCGCCGGACCTTGACGCCGGAGCCTCTATTGGCAATCTCGCAGTCTTGCAAGCCGCCCCGCCTCCTTCGAAGGACTTTGAATGAACCGCATCGAAAAGTTCTTCGGCCTCAGACAAGAAGCCAAGGTGCGCTTTCTCGATGGCGAGTTCGAGGTCGTATCTCCGGGCGATTTCGTCCGCTGCGCCGTAACAGGACAAGCCATACCGCTTGCCGATCTGCGCTACTGGAGCGTTGACGCGCAAGAAGCCTATGCGACCGCCGAGGTATCTTTGAAGCGGTATCTTGAAACGCACGTCAAGCCGCATGTGTAGGTTGGTTAGGCGGTTCGGATTTTTAGTGCCGCGATCTTCGCAGTAAGCATGGCGCGATCCTGATCCGGCATTTCAAGCACGACCGGCAGCGTTTTTGATTTCGTCCGCAATTCAACTCGCGCGCGGTCTAAGCCCGTGAGACGGACGAAGTCTTTTTCCGTGGTGATCAACTGCGCATCTTGTTTTTGAGAAAGCGCTATCAACGCTTCGGCGTCATCATTGGAGAGCGACTGATGATCGCCAAAGGCCACGCGCTCCACAACAATTGCCCCGAGCCTTTCAAGCAGCCCAAAAAAGCGCTCCGGATTGGCGATGCCGGCATAGGCGATAGCCTTGACGCCTTTGAGCCATGACGTATCGCCTTGCGGCACGGATTGCACGCAAAGTTGCGCGATGGATTTGGAATGCGTGATCTCGGCCAGTTGCTCGCGTGCACGCGCCCCAATCGCGCCGTTGATGACGATCACATCCGCCAGCCCAAGCTGAAACGCCAACGGCGCGCGCAAGGGTCCGGCTGGAATAACAAAGCCGTTGCCAAACCCTCTGCTCCCATCGACGACCGCAATCGTCAAATCCTTAGCCAGCGCCGGGTTCTGCAAGCCGTCGTCCATAATGATGACGGCGTTTGCGGGCGCCTGCCGTTCAATGAACTCAGCACCAAGCCGCCGGTTTCGCGAAATGACAGTTGGCGCACGCGCGGCCAGCAGCAGCGGCTCGTCGCCCACCTCGGCCGCCGTGTGCCGCGCCGGATCAACCCGCTCTTGTCCGTCCAGTCTGCCGCCATATCCGCGTGACAGAAACCACGGTGCGCCGCCGGCTGCCTCAACGAGACCGGCAACCAGCAGCGACATGGGGGTCTTACCCGTGCCGCCCGCCGTAAAATTGCCAACGCAAATGACCGGCAGTTTGGCGCGATACGGCGTTGCACGGCGATAGCGCCACTGGGCCATCGCGCCATAGACGCTGGCAACAGGCCTCAGACAAGCGGCCTGCCAATGCCCGCCTTCGCCGTACCACCACTGCGGTTCGTCGTGCGCCATCGGCCTCAAGTTCCCGCCGACGTTAGGAACGGCTTGAGCGCGGTCATTGTTTTTGCCATCGCGCCGCCAAGCGCGTTAATGGCCGTCTTGGCTCCATCACGCATTTTTGCAGCCTCTGCGCTGTCCAGCATGAGTGTTTTGACCGTTGCTGCAATCTCGTCGGCTGATTTAACCTCGCGGATGCCGCCGGTGCGCAGCAACTCATCGTAGACGTCGCGGAAATTGTGATGATGCGGCCCCGTCAGCACGGCGGCGCCGTGGCGAATGGCTTCGATCGGGTTCTGCCCGCCGTGTTCGATCAGTGCGCCGCCCATGATCGCGATGGGGCAGAGCGCGTAGAATGTCCCGAGCTCCCCAATCGTATCGGTGATAAAAATCTGCGCGTCACGCGACGGAACCGGCGTTTGACTGCGACGCTCGGTGACAAGGCCACGGCCGGCCATTTCCGCAACCAGTACCTGCCCGCGGTCGGGATGGCGTGGCACAATGATCGTCAAGAGGTCCGGAATATCTTTTGCAATGATCGCGTGTGCGGTGGCAATGATCGTTTCTTCGCCCGGGTGCGTGCTGGCAGCTAAAATCAGCGGACGATTGGCAGTTGCGATTTGCAGTTGTGCCAGAAGGCCTTCGTTGACCGGCGGCGGCGGCGCATCGATTTTTAGGTTACCGGCAACGACAACATTGGGCGCACCGAGCATTTTGATCGTTCGTGCCACTATATCATTTTGTGCAAGCACGGCGTTGAAGCGCGAGAACAGCGGACGGCCAATGCGGGCATTCTTGCGCCAGCGCTTCATGCTGCGCGGCGACATGCGGGCGTTGATGAGCGCCAGGGGAATTGCCCGCTCCGCCGTTGCCAGTACCAGGTTCGGCCAAATATCGGATTCGGTGAAAATCGACAGGTTGGGGTGCCAGTGGTCGAGAAAACGCGCGGTATATTCCGGCACATCCAGCGGTACATACTGATGGATGGCGCGGTCGGGCAAGCGTTGCGCTGCGAGCCCCGCCGACGTTGTCGTGCCGGTTGTCAAAAGCACGTGAGCGCTGGCATCACCTTTTAAGATTTCATCGATCAGCGGCAGCACCGAGTTGGTCTCGCCAACGCTGGCGGCGTGGATCCAGATCAACTTGCCGTCAGGCCGCCGCCGGCCTGCAAAGCCCAGCCGCTCGCCGCGCCGACTTTTGTCTTCCTTGCCCTGGCGTTCACGCATGTTGAGCAACAGCGGCGCCACCGGCCGTAGCAGCGAAAGACCGCGCTTGTAGATTTTTAAACCCGTTCCCGGCGGCGGCGGTGAAAGCGCTGCCAGTTGATCGAGCGGCGTCGCCCGTTTGATGTCCGCGCCTGAAAGCTCGTAAGCACGCACCGTCGCAGCGTTGAGCGCGGTTTCGAGTTTTTTGCGCAAAGCTTCCAGCGTGTCTTCGTCGGCATCTCGGGGCACGTGGATAGGATCGCCGCCAACAAAGACCAGTTTTGAATACGGCAGATTGACCGTCAACCGGCTCCAGGTGTCGAAGGACTTAAATCGCGACGTTGCGGACGCGACGGGCACAATCGGGCATCCCGACATCCTGGCAATTGTGATGATGCCGATCCCGGCGATGCGCGCGGGGCCTGGCGGAACGTCGGCAGTCATAACGAGAGATGTGTCGTCTTGCAGAGCTTTGACCGCCGCCCTTAAAGCCGACGCACCACCGCGATCTTTTTTCCGGTCGCCGGCTCCGGCACCACGGATGAGATCCGTATCGAAGTGCTTCATGGCTTCGGCGATGAGTTCAGCGTCACCGTGGCGCGCGACCATGGCCGCGACTTTGATATCGCCGGGATGCAGTTGGCAGGTCATCATGAATTGACCGTGCCAAGTGGCGATGATGCAGGGATGTGTGGCGCGCAGCCGGGGTCTCAGATCATCGGGCTCGTAGGTCACCTCCGACGTCGCTGCGACGTGCGATATCAGCCGGGCCAATGACCGGCCTCCAAATCGCATGACCGCTGACTTCGTTCCGGCCATGCGTGCGGCTACCTTGGGTCTAAGGAGTGGGGCTCAATCGCCGGGGGTGGCGTCTTCGGGTAAGCGGATTGGGTCCAATCCCTAACATGCGCTGTCATATCCCCGCGTCCCGTACGTATAGCTAATACTCAGCTAGTGCAAACACGGTCAACGACCCAGAATCAAAACAGATTCACAGCGGAGTTCCTGCAGATTTCACCAGCTTTCATAGGTATTCATAGGCTTTGATGGAATTTTAGCCGCGACATAGTGCGAATCGACGTCATACCAGCCGCTCATATATCCCGTGCGCTGGCTCCAGGGACATGACTATACCCCCGAATGGCAAGTATCCTCAAAGAAGCAAAGCGCGGACTGAGACGCAGAAGCGGCGCGTTTCTTCACAACGCTATTCACAATTCTCCACCGTGGTTGCGGCGGCACGCAGCGCCGGGCCTGTGTTACGCTGAAATGCTGCTGGTCGACTATGGCGTGACGCGCGTCATTCTCAAAAACAGACACCAGATCGCAGCTGACGTTTGGCGGTCGGCACAGCCGGCACCGCATCATGTCCGCTGGGCTGCAGACCGCGGCATCAAAACAATCGTCAATTTGCGTGGCGACCAGTCGTTCGGCACCCGCTGGCTGGAGGAGCGAGCCTGCGCCCATCACGGCGTCAAGCTGGTGGATCTGAAGCTGCGCTCCCGCTCAGCGCCCGAACGCGAAGAGTTGCGGGCCGCACGTCGGGTCATTGAGACAGCGGCCTATCCCGTCTTGGTTCATTGCAAATCCGGTTCGGATCGCGCTGGCTTGATGAGCGTGCTGGTGCTGCATTTGCATCACGGCGTTCCAATCGCCAAAGCGAAAGAGCAATTGGCGCTGCGCTTCGGCCACGTGCGCCAGGCCGATACCGGCGTGCTGGACTACGTCTTTGATCGCTACATTGCCGACAATGAAAAATCGCCACTCGCGTTCTGGGATTGGGTCGAAACCAAATATGATGCGGCCGAGATCAATCGCACGTTCCGCGCCAAAGGCTGGGCCAACCGTCTCGTCAACGGCGTTCTGCACCGGGAATAAGGTGTCTCTAATTTGCCAGCGCTTGCGGCGCGTAGACTGTCCCGGCAAGCCGCGCATAGGACCCGTTGCGGGCCAGAAGCTCGCCGTGGGTGCCGCGTTCGACGATATAGCCCGCATCCATGACGCAAATCATGTCTGCCTTTTGCACCGTTGACAGCCGGTGCGCGATCACCAGCGTCGTCCGGTTTTTCGTGAAGCGGGCAAGTGCCTCCTGCACCAATTGCTCGCTTTCGGTGTCGAGCGCGCTGGTTGCTTCATCGAGCAGCAAAATGGGTGCGTCTTTTAGAATGGCGCGGGCGAGGGCCAAGCGCTGGCGCTGCCCGCCCGAAAGTTTGCCGCCACGGTCGCCAATGATGGTTTGATAGCCATCCGGCTGCGCCATAATGAAGTCATGCGCCGCCGCTGCCTTAGCCGCGGCGATGATCTCATCTTGGCTGGCACTCAACCGGCCGAGCGCGATATTGGCGGCGATCGTATCATCGAACAGCGTGATATCCTGGCTGACGATGGCCACTTGGTCGCGCAACGATGCCAGCGTGACGTCGCGCACGTCCTGGCCGTCAATTGAAATCGAGCCGCCGACGACGTCGAACAGGCGCGGCACCAGATTGACGATTGTCGATTTGCCGGCTCCCGAGCGTCCAACAAGCGCCACCGTTTTGCCGCCCGGCACATCGAGCGTGAAATCGTAGACTGCTTTTTCCCGGCTGCCCGGGTCATAGGCAAACGACACCGACTTGAATGCGATGGCGCCTTTGCTGACCAGCAAAGGTTTGGCGCCTGGCTTATCGATGATGGCGGCTTTTTCGTCGATGATGCCGTAGACGGTTTCCGCCGCCGCCAATCCTTCGTGAACGCGGCCTGCGAGGTTGCCGAGCGCACGGATGGGTTGAGCCGCCATAAGCAGGGCCGTGACGAAGCCCATGAAATCACCGACCGTCGAGATCCCGCTTGAGATCCGCAGATAGGCGAACGCAACGACACCGGCGACAGCGAGCCCGCCGAGCGCTTCAAGCAAGGGGTCCATGCGCGCCCGCGTGCGGACAGACTTCATGCGCAGCGAAAACACTTGATCAAAGCTGGCATCGAGCTTTTTGGCGGCATAATCTTCGAGGCGGAACGACTTGATGAGGCGGGCCCCGGACAGATTCTCGGTCAACATCGACGTCATGTCGCCAAGCCCAGTTTGCGTCAGCTTCGCAACCCGGCGCAGCCGCTCGCTGATTTTAGCGATAGGCCACGCGGCCAGCGGATAAACGCCAAGCACAACCAGCGTCATCATCCAATCGAGGTAAAGCATGGAAATGACGAGGGCGATGACGGACAGCGAATCACGCAACGTCGAATTGAGCCCCGATGTCAGCGCCGTTTGAATAAAGCCGATATCGTTGGTGAGCTTTGACACAAGCCGGCCCGGTGTGTCGCGGGAGAGCCGGGCAAAGTCCGCCGCGATCAAATGCGCAAAGGCCTGCTTTTGCATATCGGTGGTGATGCGCAAGACGAAATGGTTGGTGGCGATAGCCTGAAAATAGAGGAACGTGGCACGGGTAATGGTGATGCCGACAATGGCAGTCAGAACCCACCACAGAACACCGCCGCCTTTATTGCCGGCCATCAGCGTGTCGAACGACAATTTGATAACGGTCGGATAAGCGCCGGTCGCTGCTGCGAGGCACGTCGTCAACGCCAACGTCGTTGCGAGCTCCCGCCAGCGCGGCCAAACCCAATCTTCAAGAAAACGCTTAAGCAGCGCCCGCGACGCATCGTCGAGGCGGAAGCTGGATCGCTGCTTACGTCCGGGCTGGACCGGTTGAATGCTCACGGCTTTGACGTCGCCTCGCGATAGGCCGGCGTCGCCGGATGGCTGCTGTCGCCGGGCTCGAGCAACTTGTGCAAATGAACAATCACGTAGCGCATCATTGCGTTATCGACTGTTTTCTGTGCCGCTGCTTTCCAGGCGGAAAACGCAGCCTCATAGTTCGGGAATACACCGACAATATCTAGATGATTGAGATCGCGGAACTCGTGGCTTTCGAGCGACATCAATTCGCCTCCGAAAACCAAATGCAGGCGCTGGGCTTCGGACTTAGGATTTGAGTTCGGCTGCCGCACGATTTCTCCCATGTGAATGTCAGCGGCGGAAAGTCACCGCGGTGAAAATTGAAGCGCCGTCAAAAAGATAAACGTGGCCGAGTTCGCAGCAGATCGTACCGCATACCACGTTGCAATGCACCGCGCCGCTCGCCCGTCTCGTCCGTTCCTTTTTGAAACAACGGATTACAGGCCTTTTACGCTAAGTTTTAATGCGATCGGAAGACTAAAATGCTATTTTCACCAGAAGGCTGCAGCAAGCGGCATCTCGAAAAGTCTACAGTGAGGCATTGCGGCGCGGCGTGGGAGGCTCCTTCCACGCCGTTTCCGTTTCTTTTGCTCATTTTTGCGTCATGCTGGTTTTTTCGCCCCGATTAAGCAAGGCCTGCAAACCACGACAACGTCATATCGGCGACGAGGCCCAGGAATACAGCGATCCCGATGTCGCGATTCGACCGGAAACGGCGCAGGCAATTGGCCGGATCATTGGTGTCCAGCGTCGAGACTTGCCACGACATCTGCAAGAAAACCAGGGTCACCGCCAAATAGTAAATAAGATGCATACCGGCGAGTGTGCCGGCCAGCAGCCATAGCAGCACGGCGCAGCCATAAAGTGCTCCGATGACGGAGGTGGTGTCGTCGCCAAAATTCAATGCTGTTGACCCAAGACCAAGGAGTGCATCGTCCTCTTTGTCTTGGTGGGCGTAGATCGTGTCATAGCCGACCGTCCATAATACGCACCCGGCAAAGAGCACGATGGATGGCCAGCCGATCGATCCTTTGATGGCCGCCCAGCCGACCAGCGCGCCCCAGTTGAACACCAAGCCCAGCACAAATTGCGGATATGGCGTCATGCGCTTTGCAAATGGGTAAGCCGCAACAACCGGTAGCGACAAGATCGCCAAAAAAATTGTGAATGAATTGAATTGCAGCAGCACAGCAAGGCCAGCAAAGGCCGCGATGACCACATAGGCTTTCGCCGCCGCTGGCGTGATTTGCCCAGACGGAAGCGGCCGGCCGGCGGTGCGCTGGACTTTGGCGTCAATGTCGCGATCAACATAGTCATTGTAGGCGCAGCCCGACGCACGCATGGCCAAAGCGCCAACTGCAAACAGCAGGAGATAGTCCAGGCGGGGATAAGGTTTGCCAGTCCCAATCTCAGCCAGCGTTTGCGACCACCAGCATGGAAACAGCAATAGCCAAGTGCCAATGGGGCGGTCGAAGCGGCCGAGCCGCAGATAGGGGCTCATAAAGGCTGGCGCAAAGCGGTCAACCCAATTCGAGCGCGGGGCATCGGCAACCCGTGATCCTGGCTGTGATCCTGGCCCTGATCCCGGCCTGACGTCCAGCGGATTTGGGTTTGTCGTTTCGGGGATGGTTTGCACGTGATCCACGTCTGATCTCTTTTACCGCCGCTGGGTCAGGCTAGTGCGAGGCTGTTCGTCAGGCAACCCCGCCCGCCGCCGCAGCGGCACGCCAGCCGGCATTAGCAAACACCCAAGGCTGTACTTTGCGCTCACGTTTGGCGCGGCTATAGGGAGGCATGGCTATCCATGATCTCAAATCCGAACGCCTGTACGTCGACGCACCGCTTCAGTCCGGTGGCACCGTTGTGCTCGGCGAAGACCAGGCGCATTATCTTGTCAACGTTTTGCGCTTGCCCGCCGGTTCCCGCGTTCTCGTCTTCAATGGCCGCGACGGCGAGTGGCGGGCGGAACTGACCGGCATTAAAAAACGCAGTGCCAGCCTGTCGATCGAGCTCAAAACGCGGGATCAAGTGAGCGGCCC
>JAYUCQ010000317.1:0-1627 GCA_043740265.1 Hyphomicrobium sp. | reverse complement strand
GCTGCACGCCAATCATCGGCCGGGTAATGGGGTTCCCGGCTTCGTCCTTTGCTGGCTTCATCACCGGCACCAGTTCGAAAGTGAGGATCTTGCCATCGCGGTCGACGGACACTGTGACCGCCCCATTGGCGCTTTTGAGAAGCTTGGGAATATCTTCAAAGCCAACGACCGGCGTCGCGTTGATTTCGGTTATCAAATCGCCGGCTTTCAAGCCCGCAAGTTCTGCGGGCAACCCGTGCTGCAACTCGCCAATACGGGCGGGCACGACCGAGCGAAGGCCGACATCGCTGTGCTTGAAAGAGCGGCCAAACTGATCGCGAAGCTCTTCAACTTTCGGCGTCACATTCAGCGAAATATTTTCGTTGTTGCGCGCAACGACGAAAGTCATCTCGCGGCCGCCGCTGAATTCAATCAGGCTTTGGACGTCATCACCATTGTCGATCTCGGATCCGTCGATGGAAACAATTCTGTCGCCCGGCAAAAACCCGGCGCGGGCGGCTGGCGAATCGGCAACGATCGTGCCGATGGACGCGGGTGTGATGCGAACGCCTACAGCATAATTGATGCCAGCGAACAGCACGATCGAGAGCAGAAAGTTGGCAATAGGACCGGCGGCCACCACGGCCGAACGCTGCAGCACCGGTTTGGCGTGGAATGACCCGGCTCGTTCCGCCTGCGTCATCCGCTTCAACGCTTCGGGCGATGGCTTTGACGCCGCGTTCTCATCGTCAACGAATTTGACGTAACCGCCAAGCGGGATCCAGGCAAAGCGCCAGCGCGTGCCATGTTTATCGTAAAATCCGAAGATTTCCGGACCAAAGCCGATGGAAAAGGCTTTCACCGTGACGCCGCACCAGCGCGCGACGAGAAAGTGTCCAAGCTCGTGAACAAACACGACCGCCGTTAACACGAGCAGGAACACAATACCGTTTTGCCAAACCGACCCAGCGAGTGACGACAGATAGTCCATAGGCTTCAGACTCCGTGGCGCAGTGCGCGCCGGGTTGATTCTCTACACTTCATAGCGCTCTAGAGCGTCAGCGGCCAGACGCCTTGCGTCCAGATCGATGGCCAAAATATCATCGAGGTTACGCGCCGGGCAGATCGATCCCTGTTTTTCAGCGGTATTCAGGGCGTCTTCGACAAGAGCCGGAATGCTGGTAAATTTCAAGCGGCGGGCGAGAAACGCTTCAACCGCAATTTCATTGGCCGCATTGAGTACGGCGGGTGCCGTTTGACCGCGCTGCAGTGCCGCCTTGGCGACGCGAAGTGCCGGAAAGCGGACCTCGTCGGGGGCTTCAAACGTCAGTGATCCCAAGTGCGTCAAATTGAGCTTTTGTGTTGGAGCCGCCATCCGGCGCGGCCAGGCCAGTGCCACCGCGATTGGCGTTCGCATATCGGGGGGTGCCATTTGGGCCAGCACAGACCCATCTGTGTAGCTGACAAGGCAATGCACAATCGATTGCGGATGCACGACGCAATCCAATTGATCAACACCGACAGGGAATAAATGAAAGGCTTCGATCAACTCCAAGCCCTTATTCATGAGCGTCGCGCTATCGATGGTGACTTTGGCACCCATGGACCAGTTGGGATGCTTCAAGGCCTGTTCGGGCGTAGCGGCTGT
>JAYUCQ010000316.1:0-4083 GCA_043740265.1 Hyphomicrobium sp. | reverse complement strand
CTGAGAGCATGCCAAAGCGAAAAGCACACAACAGTACGGCCAGCAAAAAGACCATCGACAGATTTGGAAGCCGCGTCACGTGTTCCAGTAGTTTGCCCGCGCCAATCGCAGCTGCAACGGCGGCAATGGCAGCACCGCCAGCGGTGGACACGAGCCCCACGGGGGGCAGTGTCGGCCATTTGGCTCGTGGTGGCGGCTCGTCGGGCGCGACCAACGTAACACTTAGGCCTTTGGCGGATTCGATGAGATCGTGCGACAGCGCGCGGCCGCGCCAAGCATCGAGCAGGCTGGGGTTGGATCTGCCGATGACAATTTGGGTGATGTTGTTGCGCTTGGCGTAGGAAAGAATTTCGGTGGTCAAGTCCTTGGCCGTGACACGTACGGTCGTTGCCCCGAGCCGCTCGGCCAGACGCAGAGCTTTCTCGTTGCGCTTGATCAATTTCCGGTCCGTCACTTCGCGATCACTTCGCGACAGGTGGATAGCGATCCAGTCCGATTTCAACGCCGACGCCATCCGCGCGGCCGAGCGAACCACCTTTTCAGATTGTTCGTCGGCGCCGACGCAGACGAGCAGACGTTCCGCTGTCGGCCAAGGTCCTTCGACGCCGCGTTGCCGGAGCTGGCTCAACATCTGTTCGTCGACACGATCCGCAGTTCGTCGAAGCGCCAGCTCTCGCAGGGCTGTCAGGTTGCTCGGCTGGAAGAATTTACCGATGGCGTTGCGCGCATTTTCGGGCAGATAAACCTTGCCGTCTTTCAAGCGCTGAATAAGCTCTTCCGGTGGAAGATCGACAACGACGATCTCGTCAGCGCGTTCCAGGACTTTGTCGGGGACGGTCTCGCGGACGGTAATTCCTGCGATGCGCTGGACGACGTCGGTGAGGCTTTCGAGATGCTGAATGTTCAGTGTCGTCCAGACATTGATGCCGGCCTGCAAGATACCTTCGACATCCTGGTAGCGCTTGGCGTGAACCAGACCGGGCGCGTTTGTGTGCGCAAATTCATCGACCAGCAGGAGCTCGGGACGACGCGCAATCGCGGCATCGACATCGAACTCCATCAGCGTGCGGTTGCGGTAGGGAACTGTCCGCCGGGGCAGGACTTCCAGCCCGTCTAAAATTGCCGCTGTTTCCGAGCGGCCGTGCGTTTCGACGACACCGACGGCAACGTCCTTACCTTCGGACTTCAAGACGCGCGCTGCCGCCAGCATGGCGTAGGTCTTGCCGACGCCTGGAGCCATGCCAAGAAACACTTTGAGCTTGCCGCGGCTTTCGCTCGCGGCAAGCTCCAGCAGGGCTTGTGTGGCGGCGCGGCGTGAGCCTGTCTGTGCGCATTTATTTTCAACCATGAACTATAAATTGCCTTGGGCGAGGCCCGCGTCAAGGGCGAGATTCAAAAGGAAAACGTTGACCTTGGGCTCGCCGACAATTCCGAGAGTTGGGCGCTCGCTCAGTGACTTTAGGATGGTGTTAACACGGCCGCGGTCGACGCCGCGCGCTTTGGCGACCCGTTCGACCTGCAACGCTGCATAGGCCGGCGAAATGTGCGGATCGAGGCCGCTGGCAGACGTTGTGACGGCGTCTGCTGGAATGAGGATGGCACTTGATCCGCGAAGCGTCTGAACGTCTGCGGCAACGCGATCAAGCAGCTTCTTCGACAATGGCCCGAGGTTGGAGCCCGAGGAATTCGCTGCATCGTAGCCATTTTGTCCGGCGGCCGAGGGGCGAGCGTGAAAATACCGGTCCGTGGTGAAGGACTGGCCAATTGACGCCGAGCCGGCAATTTTGCCATCCCGCTCGACAAGGCTGCCGTTAGCTTGGACAGGTAGAATGAGCTGCGCCAGTCCCGTCATGGCAAGTGGATAGGCGAGCCCGGTGACGATCGTGAAGAGGACGACCAAGACTATGGCTGGGCGGAGGTACGTGATCATGACATTCTCCATTAAGCGAGACCGAGACCGGCGACGGCCAGATCGATGAGCTTGATACCAGCGAAGGGGGCGACCAGCCCACCAAGACCGTAGACGAGCAGGTTCCGGCGCAGCAGTGCGGCGGCGCCGGCTGGCCGGTAGGAAATCCCCTTGAGGGCCAGCGGTATCAGCGCAATGATAATGAGTGCGTTGAAGATCACGGCTGACAATATCGCGCTCTGCGGCGTTGCAAGACCCATGACGTTCAGTGCTCCGAGTTCGGGATAGGTTGCAACGAACAGCGCGGGAATAATCGCGAAGTACTTCGCCACATCATTGGCAATTGAGAATGTCGTCAGCGACCCTCGTGTCATCAGCAGCTGTTTTCCGATCTCGGTTATCTCGATGAGTTTTGTCGGGTCGCTATCAAGATCGACCATGTTTCCGGCTTCGCGCGCGGCTTGCGTGCCCGTCTGCATGGCCACACCGACATCGGCTTGGGCAAGTGCGGGCGCATCATTCGTGCCATCGCCGCACATGGCGATCAATCGGCCCTTTCCCTGTTCAAGCTTGATGTAAGCGAGCTTGTCCTGGGGTGTAGCCTCGGCGATAAAATCATCGACGCCGGCTTCTGACGCGATCGCCGCAGCCGTGACGGCATTGTCGCCCGTGACCATGACGGTTCGGATACCCATAGCGCGAAGTGCTGCAAAGCGGTCCTTAATGTCGGGTTTCACCACGTCCTTGAGGTGAATGACACCCAACAGCTTGGTGTCCTCGGCGACGGCGAGCGGCGTACCGCCAGTTTGCGCGATGCTTTGCACTGCATCCCGGAAGGCGGCGGGCGCTGTCTCCATCTGCAACCCTGCAAACGATAGGAGCGAGTCAACCGCGCCTTTACGAATTCTCCGGCCGTCGAAATCGATGCCGGATATCCGCGTTTGCGCTGAGAACGGAATAATTCTGGCGGCACCCGTAGTGGTTTCGGTCAGACCGTAGGACCCTTTGGCGAGTGCCACGATGGACCGGCCTTCAGGCGTTTCATCGGAAAGGGACGCCAGTAGAGCTGCCTCAGCGACATCGCGGTCGCTGAAACCGGGTGCAGGAATGAAGGCTGTAGCCAAGCGATTTCCGTACGTAATGGTGCCGGTCTTGTCGAGCAGCAGGGTATCGACATCGCCAGCCGCCTCGACGGCACGGCCCGATGTTGCAACCACGTTGAACCGGACGAGCCGGTCCATGCCCGCGATGCCGATGGCTGACAACAGACCGCCGATGGTTGTCGGAATAAGTGTCACGAGCAACGCCACGAGAACGGTCACCGATAGCACGGTGCCTGAGTAACCTGCCAGACCCCATAGCGTGACGACTGCAATCAGGAAGATGAGCGTCATGCCAGAGAGAAGGATCGAGAGAGCCAGCTCATTCGGCGTCTTCTGGCGTTCGGCACCTTCGACGAGGGCGATCATGCGGTCGAGGAACGACGAGCCCGGAGCCGCCGTCACGCGGACCTTGAGCCAATCAGACAGCACGACGGTGCCCCCGGTAACGGCCGAGCGATCGCCGCCAGATTCGCGGATGACCGGGGCAGATTCGCCCGTAATAGCGGACTCGTTGACGGACGCGATACCCTCAACCACCTCACCGTCAGCAGGAATGGTGTCTCCGGCTTCGACAAGTACGACGTCGCCTTCTTGCAGATCCAGCGCCGACTTTGGCTCCCACGGATCATCTTTGCTGTCGTCAGCATGGAGCAGCACCTTTGCAGGCGTGTCACTCCGCGTTCGCTTCAAAGCATCGGCCTGCGCTTTGCCGCGGCCCTCGGCAACAGCTTCGGCGAAGTTGGCGAACAGCACCGTGAACCACAGCCACGCTGCAATCTGTGCCGTAAAGGCCAGTCCCTGATCGCCCGTTGCGAGATCACGGAAGAAGATTGCCGTCACAAGGGCCGCGACAACGCCGGTGACAAACATCACCGGATTGCGGATCAGTTTCTGCGGCGCGAGTTTTTTCAATGCATCAATGGCGGCTTGCTTCAGGATATCGGTATCCAGAAGATCGGCGGCGGCTTTCGTTGTCATGGCTCGAACTCCTCAGAATGTCTTGCCAGCATGCATCAGGAAATTCTCGACGATCGGGCCGAGTGCGAGCGCTGGGAAATATTGCAACCCGCC
>JAYUCQ010000315.1:0-4089 GCA_043740265.1 Hyphomicrobium sp. | reverse complement strand
TTTGGCGGCCAGCTTAAAACATCGCGGGGTGGACGCGGTCGGGTGGAGCGTGACCGTCAGCGAAGGCTTTGATGTTGATGATGACCTTCTCGCCCATGTCGATGCGGCCCTCGATCGTCGCCGAACTCATGTGCGGCAGCGCCACCAGCCGGTCGGACGCGAGCAGGCGCGGGTTGACCGCTGGCTCGTGCTCGAACACATCGAGACCAGCACCCGACAGCAAACCCTGCTCGAGCATCCGCGCTAGTTCGTTTTCGTCGATCACTTCGCCGCGCGCGGTGTTGACGATATAGGCTGACGGCTTCATCAACTTCAGGCGGCGCGCCGACAGAAGATGATAGGTCGCCGGCGTGTGCGGGCAGTTGACCGACACGATGTCGACGCGCGTCAACATCTGATCGAGGCTCTCCCAATAGGTCGCCTCCAACTCAGTTTCGAGTTCGGCCGCGACCCGGCGGCGATTGTGATAGTGGATTTGCAATCCGAATGCCTTGGCACGGCGCGCTACGGCTTGACCAATGCGACCCATGCCGATGATGCCTAAGCGCTTGCCGTAAATGCGATGACCCAGCATCCATGTCGGCGACCAGCCGGTCCATTGGTTGTTGGCATTTTTCAAGAAGGCAGCACCCTCGGCGACGCGGCGCGGTACGGCGAGGATCAGCGCCATTGTCATGTCTGCCGTATCTTCGGTCAGAACGCCCGGCGTGTTGGTGACGAGGATGCCGCGATTGCGCGCCGTATCGAGATCGACGTTATCAACGCCGGTGCCGAAATTCGCAATCAAGCGAAGCTGCGGCGAAGCCTGCGTCAGCACGGCACGATCGATACGATCGGTGACGGTTGGAACGAGAACATCAGCCACTTTGGCGGCGGCCACCAGCTCGGCCTGAGTCATCGGCTTGTCGTCGACGTTAAGCCGCGTATCGAACAACTCGCACATTCGCGTCTCGACAACGTCGGGCAGCTTGCGCGTGACGATGACAACGGGTTTTCTGGGGGTGCTCGGCATTCTTGATTCCGCAATGAGTGACGGGGGGCGATCAGCGCCTGACTATGACCGCCAGGGCGGCAGTTACGCCAGCCGGAACGTGTCTAACAGAAGGCCTTGGCAATGACAAAGTGATGATTATTGTGTCGGCGCCGGGCCGATGCGGCAGCACTAGGTTTCGTTTCACTGGGGAGCCCGAAAGATTTCCGTGGCACATCAATTCAATTTCATCAGCGCCCACGTGAAACAAGCGCTTTTTCCGCGATTACTGCGAAGCGTGGCCGTGCCCTGGATGTATTCGATGGCTGTTCTGCTGACGGCGTATAGCTTCAACGTGCTAACGCCGATGGCTGCTTATTCGGTCGAGCCAGCCCCCGAAGCCGTAGCTCCAACTGGCAGCGGCCTGGCCGTGCCACGCTACGTTTCGCTTAAATCCGATCGCGTTAATTTACGCAATGGTCCCGGAACTGACTATCCGACGGGCTGGGTGTACCGCCGCGCAGGACTGCCCCTTGAAGTCGTGAAAGAGTTCGAGGGCTGGCGCCAAGTGCGGGACGCCGATGGCGCCACCGGCTGGGTCTTACAGTCTTTTTTGTCGGGGCGCCGCACCGGACTCGTGATCCCGTGGGAACTCAAGAGCGGTTCACCCTTGCCGCAGGAGCCGATCCGCTCGAGCGATAGCGAAAATTCCGGCATGGTCGCAAAGGTCGAAGCCGGCGTCATTGCGAACTTACATTCGTGCGACGGCCGCTGGTGCCGCGTTACGATTGACAATTTCGCCGGCTACATCGAGCAGAAAAAACTGTGGGGGGTCTATCCTGGCGAGACGATAAAATAAGCCACGCGTTCTCGGCCGGGGCCAGAGCGAGCGTCGATCTCAGCCAACGACAGTTCAGGTTTTCGGAACCGGCATCAGCCGCACGACAACGTCGATATGGCTGATCATCATGCCTTCAGGCGGCTCTGGCAGGCCTGAAACCGTGATGCTGTCGCTGGGGATATCCATCACGATGCCATCAGGCTCGACCAGAAAATGATTGTGATTGGATGTGTTGGTATCGAAGTAGGCCTTCGCTCCCTCGACCGCCAGTTCCCGCACCAATCCGGCACGCCGGAACTGATGCAGCGTGTTGTAGACTGTCGCGAGCGACACATGCTCGCCAAGCTTTTCGACTTCCAAATGCAATTGCTCGGCAGTGACGTGGCGATCTTCGCCGCCAAACAGCAAGCCGGCGAGCGCTAGCCGTTGCCGCGTTGGTCTCAGGCCCGCTTTGCGCAAAATTTCCATTGCGCACTGGCAGTTCTCACTGCCGCACAGATGGATCGCGCCGTTTGATGTCTGTTCGGTCATCGCCGGTCGTCTTCCGGTGAAAAACAACGTTTCGCAAAACGTTGCTGACGGAAATGCCAGCAACACTTAATTCATACACGCATATTAGGCGCTCCTGAGGCTACCTGCAACTGCGCCTTAAGTCACGGATTTCAGCCGTTATTCGATGATGTATTGCATTGAGGGGTACAGGCTTGCGGCTTCCGGTCAGTCATTGAGTGTGTTAGAGGGGCGCGCGAGTATGCCATAAGCCCACGCTCGATACGCACGCTAAAAGCGGAGTTGGCCACCTACAAACGAGGAAAAACATGGCGGAACGCCGTTCCAGCTTCGAATTCGACGACCTTTTGACGTGCGCCCGTGGCGACTTGTTTGGTCGGGGTAACGCTCAATTGCCGATGCCGCCCATGCTGATGTTTGACCGCATTTCGCAAATCTCTGAAACGGGCGGAGCGCACGGCAAAGGCTTGATCGTCGCTGAACTCCAGGTTGCTGGAAATCCCCGGCTCGATTGGTTTTTTGATTGCCACTTCAAGGGCGATCCCGTCATGCCCGGGTGCTTAGGGCTTGACGCTCTGTGGCAGCTCGTGGGCTTTTACCTGGGCTGGCTCGGCGCCACCGGCCGTGGCCGCGCGCTCGGCGTCGGGGAGGTCAAGTTCACCAACATGGTTCTGCCGACGACGAAGAAAGTCGAGTACGTCATCGACTTGAAGCGGGTCATCCTGCGCAAATTGAAGCTCGGCATTGCCGATGGCACGGTCAAGGCCGATGGCGAGACAATCTACCAGGCGACCGATCTCCGGGTCGGATTGTTTGTGGCCGGCGAAGTGGAAGCGCCAACTGGCGCTTGAGCCGAGTTAGTGAAATCGGATAAACGAACTCGGACAAAACTCACATCTAGCATTGGCAGCTCGAACTGACGTCTAGACGAAGTGTGTTTGAGAGTACGCGCCGCGGGAGCAGTCGAGGCGTCAGGGAAGGCCAGGGAAGGATAGTCTATGAGACGCGTCGTCGTCACTGGCATGGGTATTGTTTCATCGATCGGAAATAGTTCTCAGGAAGTCTTGGCTTCTCTGCGGGAAGCAAAGTCTGGAATCACGCGCGCCGAAAAATATGCCGAACTTGGCTTCAGGTGCCAAGTTCACGGCGAACCCCATATCGATTGGGAAGCGATGGTTCCGCGCAAACCACGGCGCTTTATGAATCCAGGCGTCGGCTGGAACTGGATCGCGATGGATCAAGCCATCCGTGACAGCGGATTGCTGCCAACAGACGTCGTCAACGAGCGCACTGGCATCATCATGGGCTCTGGCGGTCCTTCAACGCGCGCGATCGTCGAGGCGGCCGAAACCACCATCAAATCCGGCGGTCCTAAGAAAATCGGCCCCTTCGAAGTGCCCAAGGCAATGTGCTCTGGACCATCGGCGGCACTTGCAACGGCGTTTCAAATCAAAGGCACCAACTATTCCATCTCGTCGGCGTGCGCGACGAGCGCGCACAGCATCGGCAATGCCGCTGAACTCATCCAGTGGGGCAAGCAGGATGTGATGTTCGCAGGCGGGTGCGAAGAGCTCGACTGGACGTTGTCGAACTTGTTCGATGCCATGGGCGCCATGACCTCCGACTTCAACGCGACACCGCAAAAAGCCAGCCGCGCATACGACAAGAACCGCGACGGTTTTGTCATTGCTGGTGGCGCGGGCGTGGTCGTTCTCGAAGAGCTGGCGCGAGCTAAGGCGCGCGGCGCGAAGATTTACGGCGAGATCGC
>JAYUCQ010000314.1:0-9899 GCA_043740265.1 Hyphomicrobium sp. | reverse complement strand
TCCGACGAGATCGTCAACAACCGCGATTTCTATAACGAGCAGGAAACGGTTGACGCCGAAATGTTGGCCGACGTGACCGTCGTTTGCCAGCCGTTGCGCGACGCACCTGCTATTGCGAATATTGCCGCTTCGCCGATCAAGCAGGCATCCTATACGCCGGCACTGAAAGCCGTTGTTGTGCCCGCCAAGCCCGTCGCGGCACCTGTGACCGCACCTGCGACCGAAATCACGACGGCGTCGCTGGCGTCAAAGGCAAAGCCCATCTGCGACGGCGGCATGGTGCGTGACGTATCGTCGGTCCAACAAAGCTACCTCTGCCTCTGCCCCGGCAACACAGAACGCGTCGCGACCGGTGAAAACGCCTTTGTTTGTGAGAAGCGCTCACGCAGCCGCTAAACGCACAAAGGCCCCGGATTGCAGCCGGGGCCTTTGCTGGAGACACGAATTTTAGTCGCTCTCCCAACGCCGCAGGAATCGTATCAGGAGTTCACCAAGGCGTTGATCGGGTCGAATATGGTGGTGGGACGGTCTCTCCCGTCAAACCTTGCAGCCGCCCCACCGGACCTGCATGGCCAAAGTTGCATGACATGAGCGCAGCTGCCGCAAAGCAGCTGCCCCAATTCGTCACTTTAGTTAGCGCGCGGCTCGAGGCCGTACTCTTGCATTTTGCGATAGAGCGTCGAGCGGCCGATATTCAGACGCTTGGCGACTTCCGTCATGTGGCCGCGATAGCGCCCGAGCGCCAAGCGGATCATGTCGGCTTCCATGGCTTCGAGCGAGCGGATCTCGCCGTCGTCGGCCATGGCCGGAATGCCAAGCGATGAGCCGTTACCGGCGCCGCGAAGCTCAATCGTGTGCGGCACGGTATTTTCAGCGCCGAGAAGTGCCGGACCGGTGTAGGCCGGAGCCTTCTGCAGGATCGACGGTGCGGCTGGAATTTCGCTCTCGAAGCCTTCGCAATGGGCGGCGATCTGCGGGAATTCATCGACCGTCAATTCAGCCGAGTCCGACAGCACGACGGCGCGGAAGACGGCATTTTCGAGCTGACGCACATTGCCGGGCCAAGAATAGGCTTGCAGCAAGCGCAAGGCGTTGTCGGTGAAGCCGGCGATGCGTTTGCCTTCTTCGGCCGCAAAGCGTTCAGCGAAGTGGCGGGCGAGTTCCGGCACATCGCCAATGCGTTCGCGCAGCGGCGGCACAAAGATCGGGAACACGTTCAAGCGATAGTACAGATCTTCGCGGAACTTGCCGTCTTTGACCTGCTGGATCATGTCGCGGTTGGTCGCCGAGATCAGACGGAAGTTGACCTTGACCGGTTTTTTTGAACCGACCGGATCGATCTCGCCTTCTTGCAGGGCGCGCAGCAATTTCACCTGAGCTTCAAGCGGCAGTTCGCCGACTTCATCAAGGAACAGCGTGCCGCCGTCGGCTTCCTGGAATTTGCCGATGCGTTTGTCGACAGCGCCCGTGAAGGCACCTTTTTCGTGGCCGAACAAGATCGACTCGACGAGGTTTTCCGGGATCGCACCACAGTTGACGGTGATGAAGGGACGTCCGGCGCGTTCGCTTTCGCCCTGAATGGCGCGGGCGATCAATTCTTTGCCGACGCCGCTTTCGCCTTCGATCAGCACGGGGATGTTAGACGCAGCCGCGCGTTTGCCAAGGGTGATGACGCGGGTCATCGTATCGCCGCGCATGACCAGATCGTTGAAGGTCAGCATGCCTTCGGCTTTTTTCTTGATGCGATTAATCTCGCCCGACAGCGCTTCGATTTTAAGCGCGCTGCGGATCGAAACATCGAGACGTTCAGGCGACGCCGGTTTGACGACGAAATCGACGGCACCGGCGCGCATGGCGTTGATGGCGGTTTCAATCGAGCCGTGGGCGGTTTGAACGATGATCGGCGGCATACCGGCGCGGTTGCCGACGCGGTCGAGGACCGCCATGCCGTCCACGCCGGGCATGACAATATCGAGCAGCACGAGCGAAATCGCCGCCCGGTCGTCGCCTTCGAGAATTTGGAGGGCCTGTTCGCCTGAGCCGCAGGTCTTGGTCTCAAAGCCGAGACGTTTAATGGTCTCTTCGAGAATACGGCGCTGGGCCGGATCGTCATCGACGATCAAAACACGCTTGGACATCTACACAACTCAACTGAACGGAAACGCGTCAGGTCTTGGGGCAACACCCCCTGCCATGTTCCAGGATCGGACACCTGGCGACCAAACGCTTACTCAACGAGAGCCAATCTGCCCGAGAAGAGTAAACGGAAGGTTGAGGAGTGGAGGATTTTTGCTCGTTTTACATTTGTGCCCGGCGACACGCCTTCCGCGCGCCGGCCGCCGGGCACGGAGCGTGGGTCACCTTCGCTTGAGCGCAAGTTTAAGGAACGAAAACCCCAATAACGTGTTTTGAAAGGAGTAAACCACTGTTCTGATATGGCAGTTCTGAATGGAGCGAATTTCATGGGCAACCCCTTTGTGCACGTCGAGCTGATGTCGAACGATGTCGGTAAGGCTAAAGATTTTTATGGCCAACTTTTCGACTGGAACCTTGAAGACATGAAGATGCCCGGCATGACTTATACGATGATCAAGGTCGGCGGCGGGACCGGAGGCGGCATGATGAAAAACCCGATCACGAACGCACCTTCAGCGTGGATGGCTTATGTGGACGTCGACGATTTGCAAGCGGCGACCGCCAAGGCCAAATCGCTAGGAGCTAAGGTGATGCAAGAAATGCAGGTCGTGGAAGGCATGGGTTCGTTCAGCATCATTACCGATCCCACCGGGGCGATGTTGGGCTTGTGGCAAGACAAGTAGCGGCACGAGCCTCTGGCGCCTGCGTCTCGGCAAATCGTCATCCTCAAACCGTGTGCGGCTCTTACTGCCGCCGCGGTTTTGGGGATCCAGCGGGAAAAGCGCCGTAGGCACAAATCAGTTTGCGATAGAAGTTTTGCGCTGGATCCCCGAACGCATTCGCGAGGGGGCGAACACGTTCGAGGATGACGGTATTGGAAGTATCCTGGTCAGATGCGCGATCAAACTTAACAAAATTGGTGAACGGAATTTTTCGTCGCGCGTTGCGGCCGGCTCGAGGAACGAGAGTCGGAACGCGCCGACAAAAAAGCTCGTTTACTATAGGTTTTGCTCGACAGCGTGACGCTCCTGTGGTAGGTTATTCGTATGGTCGGAAGTGTGGGTGGTTGGAGATGATTTCTCTAGCCGCCCTTTTTTGTTGGGCGGACGCCGGAGTGTCGAGTGGCTGCAAGGGCCTACGATCGCTTCGGAATTTTTTCTTAACGCAGGCGCTGCTTTGAAACTCCGGGATCGCGGTGCTGGTGGATGACAGCCAGGATGCGGATTTGAGTGCCCCTGATCCGGAAGTAGATCGAATATGGAAAGCGCGGGACCAAAGCGCGGCGCGCGTCTCCGACGGCGATTGGAAACCGCAATGGCCCCTCGGTTATGCGGTCAAGGGTCGTTTGAATGGCGTCGAGAAAGCCGGCTCCGAGATTGTCCTGCTGAGCTTCGTACCAATTGCGCGCATCTGCTAAATCGGATGCGGCACCCGGGCCTATTGAGACAGTGAATGTCAAATGTCGCCTTCAATGCGGCGGCGGACTTCGGCAAAGCTGTCGCCTGCTGAAGGTTCGGCTTGATCGTCAGCAAGGCGTTGTTCGAGGATGTCGCGATGCCATGCTGGCACGGGTACATTACCTGGCTCGGCCGCCAAGCTGTCCCAAATCGCGGACGCTAGCGCCAGCCGGTCTTCTACCGGCAGACCGAGGATGTCCTTGAGCTTTGGAATATCATTCATTTTAAAATCATACTACAACTCTGCCACCGCCACAAATGCCGCCGCAATTCTTTAATTGTTGCTACGCACCTGTCTCAGCCTTTGCCGATGAGCGCTGTGACCGTTGCTAGTGTGTCGGCTTCGCTGGCGGGTTTGTCCCATCTGATCCGGTGAATGCGGGGGAAACGCATGGCAACACCGGATTTATGCCGCGACGATGTTTGCACGGCGTCGAAGGCGACTTCCAAAACGAGACCCGGTGAAACCGCGCGCACTGGGCCGAACGTTTCTGTGGTGTTGGCGCGCACCCATTTATCAAGCTGGCGCAATTCGTCGTCGGTAAAGCCGGAATAAGCTTTGCCGACGGGAACGAGAGCGGGCGGAGTGCCGTCATCGTGGTTGCGCCAGACGCCGAAGGTGTAATCGGAATAAAACGACGAGCGTTTGCCGGAACCGCGCTGAGCGTACATCATCACACAATCAAGCGTCAGCGCTGCACGTTTCCATTTGAACCATTGCCCCTTCACGCGGCCAGCCAGATAGGCACTGTCACGCCGTTTCAACATCAGACCTTCGATGCCGTCGGCGCGCGTTGAATCCCAAATGCTCCGCAGAGCATCGAATGTTTCAAATGGCACCAGCGCCGAGATATCGGTCAACGGCGGAGCGGATTTTGCGTGCCACGCCTCAAGTCGCGCGCGGCGCTGCATCATTGGCAGAGCGCGCAAATCTTCGCTATCTTCAAACAATAAATCGTAGAGACGGACGTGCGCCGGGTACTCGCGTAGCATTTTGACTGTCACCGTTTTGCGGTTGAGCCGTTGCTGCAAATCGTTGAAGGGCGCGATTTCGCCATTGCGCATGACGAGCAGTTCGCCATCGGTAACGCAGTCGAGGTTGGAAAATGCTGAGCCGATTTCGGGGAATGCGGCAGAGATATCGTCGCCTTGGCGCGAAAACATGCGCACCTCGCCGCCTCGCGCCGCAATTTGCACGCGGATGCCATCCCATTTCCATTCTGCGATGAAATCTTCGGCGCGGAGTTTCGGCCAGTCTTCATCCTCGATCGGGTGCGCCAGCATGACTGGACGGAACACCGGCTTCATTCCGGGATCAGGTTTCGCGGCACGGCCTTCAACCCAGGCAAATAAATCGAGGTAGGGAACGTCGAGCGCGTGCCACAGCTCTTCGATGCCGGAGACGTCGTGGGCGAAGGCTTCTGCAACGGCGGTTTTGGCCAATCGCGCTGAGACGCCAACGCGCGGTGCGCCGCCTAAAAGTTTCAGCAGCGCCCAGCGTCCGGAGCTGTCGAGTTGATCGAGAAGCTGGCCGAGCGCTTCGGTGCGTTCAGCCGTCGTGCCACGGCTCATGGCGGTGATGACATCGTCGAGCGATGGATCGGAATTCGCTGTGATGTTGCGTCTGTCGGGCCAGAGGAGGGCCACGGTCTCGGCGGTGTCGCCAACATAATCACGCGACAGTTTGTAAAGCACAGGGTCGATGAAGCGCCCGGTCAATTCAGCCAGCATGCGCCGCACCGGCAGGCGGCCCATCAACGCTGGCGGCAGGCCATCGGTGAGGGCCGCAAGCGCATAGCCGCGATCGGGGTCGGGCGTTTCGCGGAAATAGCGCGCCAAAAGCGCGGTCTTGCGGTTGCGGCTTTGCGTATAAGCCAATGCGTCGAGGAGGGATGCGAAGGCGCGCATTATTCGGCCTCCTCGTCGCGGCCAACGAGCGCTAACGCGCGGGCTTTGCGGCCAATCGCCGATAGGTAATGGACGAGGGCGTCCTCGCGCCCGTGCGTCACCCAAATTTCCTCTGCACCGGTTTCCTCAATGGTGGCAATCAGCTCCGGCCAGTCAGCGTGATCTGAAACAACGAGCGGCAATTCGACACCGCGCTGGCGGGCGCGGCCGCGAACACGCATCCAGCCGCTGGCAAATGCCGTCACCGGATCGTTGAAGCGCCGCGACCAGCGATCACCCAGGGCTGACGGCGGGCACATGACGATGGCGCCGGCCATCTGCTTTGGGTCTTCTCCGGCAACGGCACGAACATCGCCAAGATCGATGCCGAGGGTTTGATAGAGGTCGCACAAGCCGATGACAGCGCCATGCAGATAGATAGGTTTGTCATACCCGGCTTGGCGGATGACTTTGATCATGCGCTGGCATTTGCCGAGGCCGTAGGCGCCGATCATATGCGTGCGTTGCGGCTCGGCTGCCATTGACGCGAGGAGTTTTTGGACTTCACCGGCGGCCAGTTCATGCCGGAATACGGGCAGCGCGAACGTCGCTTCGGTCACAAACACATCGCAGGCGACGGGCTCGAACGCTGCGCAGGTTGGATCGGCGGCGCGCTTGTAATCGCCGGAGACGACGGCGCACTGGCCCGCCCACGACAGCACCACTTGGGCCGACCCGAGGATGTGGCCTGCCGGAACGAGGCGCACCGATACGCCGTTGATCGTCAGATCTTCGCCAAGCGGCAGGACTTGGAACGCGCCGGCGCAGTCAGCTCCGTAGCGGACCTTCATGATGGCAATCGTCTCAGCCGTTGCCAGCACGTGAGCGTTGCCAGAGCGCGCGTGATCACTATGGCCGTGGGTAATGACGGCGCGATCGACGGCGCGATGCGGGTCGATATAAAATCCGCCCGGCGCGCAATAGAGCCCTGTGTTTGCCGGGTACAGCCAAGTTTCAACGGCGGGTGAAAGGGTCATCGTCACCGTTTACTGAGCCGGCGCTTCCGACTCTCCTCCGTCGAGCCGGCCGGAAGCGCCGCGCAACCTAAGCTATTATATCTGGCAGCAAGCGGTCCTCGATCGAGGTGATGCGATCTTTCAGGATCAGCTTTTTCTTTTTCAGGCGCTTAACCAGGAGCTGATCGGCGGTCGGGCTTGCTTCTAAAGCCACGATTTCGCTATCGAGCTGGCGGTGTTCCGCTCGCAGATTAACAAGTTCATCGCGTAGCTCGCGTTCGTCGCGACGCTGCATTGGAGATGCCAACCCCAGAAACCTGACCCAGTATCTTGGCCCACTCTTTTGGCCGCCCGGCGCGTTTGTCGGCGAAAGTTTCACCGAACGCAACAGCAAAAGAACAAATGAGCCTTTCACAGCTAATTATCTGATAAAAATACAGACTTCAGGGTACTTACGATTTTGCGCGGTGCGGTAATGTAGATCAAACCGCAATCAATTCTCAAGCAATCCGGCATTCAGAGGTTGGACAAGGCGGGCAACGTATGGCAGCATCGCTCCGTCAGAAATGTTTCATGGAGGAACTGATGGCGATGGCTTCTCATCTTGCAGAACTAGCAGAAAAGCACCGGCACCTTGACGAACAGATCGAAAAAGCAGCGGCAAGCCCCGGTATCGATGACGCCCAGATTACCCGCCTCAAGAGTGAAAAGCTGAAACTGAAAGACGAGATGGAGCGCCTCGCGAAGGCGACACGGCATTAGCCAGCGCGTTATTTGCCGGCGAAATTTACGGCATTCAGGTGATTAGCCCTGCCCGGCGGTTCCATGTGGATCGCAGAGCGGGGCTTTTGTGTTTTGGGAGGGCTTAGGTTAGACGTGCGGGAAATCTTGATGGAGTTCCCAGCTGTGACCGAGACCACGCCCGCCTCAACCGCCAAGCCGCGCCCGGCGACGTTGCCGGATCGCTTGAGCGTCAACCCGAAAAGCCCGCACTTCGACGCCGCCGTGCTTGAGCATGAAGTCGGCATCCGCTTCAACGGCGCGGAAAAAACCAACGTCGAGGAATACTGCGTCTCCGAAGGCTGGGTGCGCCTTTCCGCCGGCAAAGCCAAGGACCGCTTCGGCAACGCCATGACGGTGAAGCTGAAGGGCAAGGTGGAGCCGTATTGGAAGTAGGGGGCGATCCATGTGTGAATTAACCAAATCCGCAGAGTAAATAGTTACTTTAGCAATTTGGAAAGAATGATTGATCAGTATTCACCCTTAGCAATGAGGGGATACGCCGTCTGTCATTTCTTTCCACCAGTGGTGTCGGGTTCGGGCGCGCGTTGATTTGCGCGGCGCTCGCTGCCGCCGCAGCATCGTTGCCGTTGAGTCCGTCGTCTGCTGAGGCGATTTCCGATGAATCGCGCGAGCGTCGCGACATCGATTTCGAAGTTCAGAAGCTTTGGTATACTCACGACTTGGATGGCCTTGACCGGTTGGCGCAGGAATGGCGCGCGTCCCGGACGCGCACAAGCAGCGGCCAGTGGAAACTGGCCCAATTTTACAAGAAGCTGGAGGAGGACATCGTTGTTCAATCTCCGCTGGATTTTCCCTCGGGCAAAGACTGGGTTGTAGTGGATGAGTGGATGCAGAGTCATCCCACATCGCCAACGCCCGTCATTCTAAAAGCGCTGATGCTGTTCAAGCAGGCGCAGTCCACTTACCCAACACGGTTGAAGCGCGTTTTTGGCGTGATGCCCGACGCAGAACGGCAGGAACTCCTGGCGTCTGCGCACCTTCTTCTTGAGCAAAATGAGCCGTTCGCGTCGCAAGATCCTGAATGGTACACGGCAATGCTTCGTGTGCTGCGCTGGCAAGTGACGTCTGATGATGAACTTTTATTGCTGCATGCCGAGGCGCTGCAGGCGCACCCGCTTTACGATCAAACGCATTTCGAGCTTTTTCGCTATTTTGTTCAACGCTGGTATCCCAATACCAAGATGATCGATGCCTTTGCCAATACGGTTCTTGCGGGCACACAAGATCTGGAAGGCAATATGGCCTACGCACTTTTGTATGATGATGCGGCACGATCCCTTGATCAAGGGAAGCTATTGTCGGGTTGGGGCGAGAACTGGCCGATCGCTAAGTCCGGGTTCGAAAAGATAAACGAGCAATATCCTACCATCTGGAATGCAAATCAGTTTGGCTTTCATGCCTGCATGGCACGCGATGTGAGCACGGCGCGGAGGCTATTTGCAGAATTCGTTGGGCCCCCCGTTCGCGAAGTGTGGCCGAGTTCCATGATTTATGAGCAGTGCAAGGCCTGGGCAACACAGGACGCAAGTGATGAAATTCCTAAGTAGCAAATGAGGAAAATCAAAATGGTCAGATTTAGTGCGCGCCCTGCGGTTGCTGCGGTAGCCCTTCTAATGCTTCCGCCATGTGCCGCTTTGGCGGGTGACGCTGCGCAACTTGGCATGCAAATGCAGATTCAGAGTGAAGCTCTTCACGCAATTAATCGCGGCGACGGTGATGCTCTCGAGAAAATAACTGCATCATTACTTCAAGACAAAAGCCGGATGCCTGATGGAGATTGGCAACTCAACGCTTTCTACGACACACTTAAAACGTTTATGATTCCAGAGTACAGAGACCAGCAATTGAAGATTTGGCAAACAACGTATGCCAAGTGGATCGCTGCTTATCCTAAGTCACGCACCGCTCCCATTGCTGATGCATACGTTCACTACGTAATCGGTTGGCAAGATCGCGGGACTGGATACGCAAATGAGGTTTGGAAAGATGCTTGGGCCGGCTTCGATTTGAATATGAAAGAGGCCGTAACAATTCTCGACAAGAGCAAAGCAGAGACAGGATCAAGCCCTCGATGGTACTCACTTATGATCGCCGTAAAAGGTGGCTTAGGTGACACCAAAGAGCATTTGTCGGAACTGGCAGAAGAAGGCCTTCGCAAAGAGCCGACAAGTTACCGGATCGCGGTTGCTTTAATGGATAAACTTCTCCCGCAATGGGGAGGCGACCCCGATCTTATGGAGGCTTGGGCTAAGAAGGCGGTTGAACTTACGCACTCGACAGAGGGCGAAAGCCTATATGCGCGGTTGTATTGGGCTGCAGAAGATAGTTCCCGGATCGAACGTTTCCGGACTTATAAGATCGACTGGACGCGCTTTAAAAAGGCAACGGATGATTTGCTGGAACGGTATCCAAGCGTCGGAAATGTCGAGCGCTCGCTAAAAATGGCCTGCATTTCAATGGACGCAGACGAAGTAAGCAAGCGCTATACCTCACTTGCGAAGTTGGCCGGTCCAGCACTTCAGCCCACAATCATTCCGGCCGAATACTGCCGTTGGCCTAAGACGGCCGGTCCTGATGTGATAACTCCGGAGCAGATTTT
>JAYUCQ010000313.1:0-1633 GCA_043740265.1 Hyphomicrobium sp. | reverse complement strand
TGCCGGACAACCTCGACTGGGGCGCACTTGCCGATCCGCGTGCCACTACGGCGGTCTATATGGCCATGCGCACACTGGCTGAGTTGCGCGGCCAATTGCGGTCACACGGCCTTCCGGACGCGACACCCGCGTTCGCACTTCTAGATGTCAGCCGCGATGGACAGGTCATCATTCGCAGTACGATCTCTGACTTACCTGAAGCGCTGGTGTCGTCGGGTGCCACCGGACCTTGCCTCGTTTTGATTGGCGAAGCGCTCCGTCCGGCACTAGCAGGCCGCGCCGGAAATTCTGAACCCGGTCTTTGAGGTCAGTTTCAGGTACATTCTTGACCTTTCGGACGAAACAATTTCCCGGCTACGCCCTAACCGGCACCGGAGGGCCACAGTCATGGCAAAAAACACGCCTGCATCAAGCAATTAGCCTGACTTCGGCTATTCTGGGCCGCGCTTGGAATGGCGGCGCCGTTTGTCTATACTGCTGGCGGGGGTTCTCGCGGTCGGGTAAAAATCAACTCCGTCAGAGCCATACGGTAGCGCGTTTTCACGGGCCATCTTGCCGCGAGATACGTTTTCGCGACGGCTGGCCCGTTGGCGCGGAGTGGACGTTTGGGGAGTCGCGTGCGTATGCGGTGCAATCCTTCGTATTGGCTGCTGGGTTTGGTGCCCATAGCGATGTTGAGCTGGGTCGCGGTCCAGCTTGAACATGAAGGTATCGAAGCCGATCTCGGCCGCCGCACTCAGGAAGTCTTGACGCGCGCTGGGTTGGACTGGGCGGCCCCTATTTTCGCTGGCCGTGATGGCGTTTTGACGGGCAAGGCGGGTGATGAATCCGCGCCACCTAAGGCACTGGCTGCAATCCGTGACGCTTGGGGCGTGCGCATAGCTAACGATCGCTCAGAACTGCTCGAACGTGCCGAAAAATTTGTCTGGTCGGCGGCATCTCGCGGCGACGGCCGGGTGCTGCTTTCAGGCTTCGTTCCCAACGATGACGCGCGCAAAGTCGTTGTCGCATCCGCGCGGAATGAATTTCCCAAGGCTGAAATCATCGACGAGATGAAGCTTGCCCGTGGTGCGCCCGACCGCGACGCCTGGCTTGCTGGAACGACATTCGGCTTGAAGCAAATCGCGCAACTCAAAAAGGGCAGCGCCGAACTGGATGCGCTTGATCTTTCCGTTATTGGGGAAGCTGGCACAACGGCCGCTTACAAGACCGTACGGCAAGCCTTAGTGTCGGCGATGCCGGGTGGCGTGAAGCTCGCGTCCGAGAAAATAACGCCGCCTGTTGTCGATCCCTACACATGGAGCGCGAAATCCAACGGCTCTCAAGTTGTGATTGCTGGGTACGCGCCGACCGAACAAGCCCGCAAGGGCATCGAAGGCCAAGCCCGCAAACTGTTCCCCAAGGCTGAGATTGCCGATAAATCTGACCTCGCGGGAGGCGCCATGGAAGGCTGGGACAAGGCGGCCGTCATCGCGCTTCAACAATTGGCAGCGCTGAAATCTGGCAGCGCCGATCTCAAGGGCCGCGAATTCACGTTTGCAGGCGAAGCGGCAGATGAAGCAACGGCCACTGCGGTTCGCAAAACGCTCAAAAGCGAGGTGCCGCAAAACTTCAAGATCAGCGAGCAGATCCG
>JAYUCQ010000312.1:0-4104 GCA_043740265.1 Hyphomicrobium sp. | reverse complement strand
CGCCGGTGCCACGACAACTTCGTGAGCAACAGTGCGGGTGATTGGCGCTGACCGCACTTTACACATCCGCTCCCGGCCAAAAAGACGGCGGGAATGCTGCCAGGATTCTGCGCCCGGATGCACGACTACCGTTTCCTCGACGGTGCGGGTCACAGCGGGCACGTCTTCATATGTGCGCGAGCCCGGCCGGACCAGAACATGTTCAGCGCGGCTGCCGTAAACGGCGGCTGTGCGTTCTTCGTGCCAGCGGCCAGGACTGACCAAAACCTTTTCAGCCTGATCGACGATAACCGGCGGCGTCTCGACGACCTCGTTGTAGCCGTGACGGACAACAACCGGCCGCGCCTGAGTGGCATAAACGTCCGGCAGACGGACCTTGTCATAGCATTCGACGGCATGGCCACCGCAGCCATCCCAAGCCACCGAAGGCCCGGCGCTGACAAATAGAAAACCTATGGCTGCACCTGCCGCAGCCGCACCATAACGCATACTGGAAGCCTCCTCTGACGCGTGTCGCGCGGTTTCAGACCGTTTCAGGCCGCCGTACCTCGCAATCCGTCCTCAGAGTAACCGACGGGCGGCGCGCGGCGAAGGCCGGGCACCAGACTTGGTAAACGCGGTAATGGTTGTAGATCGCAGCGTTTGGGGGAACCTCTCATGCCGTGGCCAGCGCTGGCCCTTGCGCCGGTGGCGTTAACCCCATACGACAAGCCCGGCGGGCCTTGTTTAATCCGGGCGCGCCACCAATTCACCGTCCGAAAACAGGACCTGCCAGCTCTCAGAGCTCAGGCCCCTAAAAAAGGATCGTCTGCGTCATGGCCCACGCTGTTTCTTTCAAAATCCGCTCCATCGCACTTCTGGCAACACTCGTTGCGGCACTCTCCGTTGCCGGTTGCGGTGTCAACAACATCCCGACCTATGAGCAGTCGGCCAAGGCCAATTGGAGCGAGGTCCTCAACCAGTACAAGCGCCGCAGCGATCTGATCGACAACCTGGTCAACACGGTTAAAGGCTTCGCCGAGCAAGAAAAGTCGGTTTTGACCGACGTCGTCGAAGCCCGCGCCAAGGCCACGCAAGCGCAGATCAACCTGCCGGCCGACGTGCTCAACAATCCTGACGCGATGAAAAAATTCCAGGAAGCGCAGAACTCGCTAGGTGGTGCACTTGGACGCTTGATGGTTGTCGCAGAAAAATATCCCGACATAAAATCGGGCCAGAACTTCCTGGCCTTGCAAAGCGAATTATCGGGCACGGAAAACCGCATCGCCATTTCGCGCCGCGACTACATCGAATCCGTCCGCGTCTATAACACCGAGCTGAACACCATCCCCGGCCGCTGGTGGAAGTCGTTCATGTATCCAACGTCGAAGGAAATGGCCTCGTTCGACATTCCGGCCGAAGAACAAAAAGCGCCGAAGGTCAACTTCGACAAGAAGTAAGCGCTGGCACGTTGCAGTCAGGATGACTTCATGTGTGGCACCGCCATTGCCTTGCCAGAACGCGTAACGGTTAGAGATCGCCGCAGTAGCAATTTTGTTTTGCTGCTCGCGGCGGTCTTTGTCGCGTTTATGGGGGCAACGTTTCTTGAGAGTGCAGGCGCGATCGCAGCGCCGGTCTATCCCGAACTTGCTGGCCGCGTGACCGACACGGCTGGCCTTCTCAATCCCGAAGACAAAGCCGCGATTGAAGCCGACCTGCAATCGCTTGAGGCGACGTCCACCGATCAGGTCGCGGTCGTCACTGTGAAATCACTGGATGGCTATGCCATCGAGGATTACGGCATTGGCTTGGCACGCAAATGGGCGATCGGCCAAAAAGACAAGGACAACGGCATCGTCCTGATTGTCGCGCCGAACGAACGCAAGGTGCGCATCGAGGTTGGCCGCCGCTTAGAGCCGATGATGACGGACACGATGTCCGAACTCATCATTCAAAACGCGATATTGAGCAAGTTCCGCCGTGGTGATTTCTCCGGCGGCATCCGAGACGGCGTACGCGATATCAAAGCCGTGCTGCTCGGCGATGCCGAAGAAGTCAAGCAGCGCGCCAAAGTTGGCCGCACGCCGGATGACAATTCGGCGCTGATCCACTTGCTGATTTTTGCGCTCATCGTCGGTTTTATATTCTGGAAAATGCGGCAAGCGGCCATTGCGCAGCAGCAGTGGGAAGCGAGCCTGACGCCGCAACAACGCCAGCAGCTTGAGCGCCAGCGGGCGCGCGACCGGCGTGTCGTCATCATTCCGGGCGGCTCCGGCGATTGGGGCGGCGGCTGGTCTGGCGGTGGCGGAGGTGGCGGCGGCGGATGGTCTGGCGGCGGCGGCAGCTTTGGAGGCGGCGGCGCGTCGGGCGACTGGTGAGCCGGGGCACCTCAGAACTCATGAAAGAAGCAGTGTGATGAGCATATTTACGGATCAAGAATGCGCCCGCATCGCCGCTGCAATATCAGCCGCCGAGCGCAAAACCTCCGGCGAGATCGTTGCCGTCGTGACGGACGCCAGCGATTCGTATCACTACGTGCCATTTCTATGGGCGGCGCTGGCGGCGCTGATCGTGCCCTGGCCGTTCATTCATTTCACGTGGATCACGGTGCAGTGGATTTACTTGATTCAGTTGCTCGTGTTCCTGGTCTTACTCGCAATTTTGTGGCCGCGCTCGATCCGCACCGCGCTGGTGCCGCGGGCTTTGCGGAACGCACACGCGCATCGTCGCGCAACAGAGCAGTTTCTGGTGCAAAACCTGCACACGACGGAAGGCCGGACAGGCGTGCTGATTTTTGTCTCGGTCGCCGAGAAGCATGCAGAAATTCTGGCCGACAAGGGCATTGACGCACGCGTCCCAGCGGGCACGTGGCAAGAGATCGTCGACATCTTGACGCGTGAAATCGCGGTCGGCCATCCAGCGGATGGTTTCGTCCAGGCGATTGAACGCGTTGGTCATCACCTATCGCAATACTTCCCGCCCGGTGCCAACGACCCCAACGAACTGCCGAACCACCTGATCGTATTGGACGGACGGTCGTGAAAGCGTGCTAGACGTTACCCCGTAGCAGCGCTTCATCAGCGCCCTATCAGCGCCTCTGGGGGGAACGGCAATGACGACCGCAATCGGTTCATCGATGCAAACAACTGAGCGCGCGCCGCTCAGGGCGCGAGCCTCTTGGATGCTGTTCGATTGGGCGGCGCAGCCGTATTATACGCTGGTCCAGACGTTTTTGTTTGCGCCGTATTTCGCGAATGCCGTTGTTGAAAACTCAACCTGCGGCTCGCTGATCAAAGCCGGAAGCGAGCAGGCAGCCTGTGGACAATCGCTGTGGGGCTATGCGGCGGCCATTGCCGGATTGCTGATCGCCGTCGTCAGCCCGTTTCTTGGCGCGGTCGCGGATGGACGCGGACGGCGCAAACCCTGGATCGCGGCGCTGGCGCTGGTATTCCTCGCGGGCCTCTCAACCTTGTGGCTGGCGACGCCAGGAGCGAGCGTGCCAACCATCGGTTTGATCCTTGCCGGTTTCATCGCCTCGACGCTTGCCGCCGAACTGATGGGCGTGTTCTCGAATTCGATCATGACAGGACTTGTGCCGAAGGATGAACTCGGCCGGCTGTCTGGAAATGGCTGGGCCGTCGGATATTTCGGCGGGCTGGCCAGTCTGGCACTTATCGCCCGTTTTTTCGTGCCGCTGCCGGGCGAAGCCAAAACGCTGCTCGGCTTTGATCCGCTGTTGCACCTCAATGCCGCTGAGCGTCAGGGCGACCGCCTGACAGGACCTTTCGCGGCGCTGTGGTTCGCGATTTTCATCATTCCGTTTTTTCTGTTTGTGCCGGATAGGCGCAGCGCAGCCGCGTTTGCCGGCCCGCATCGTTCTGCTGGCGCGGAACTTTGGGATACGCTGAAATCTTTGCCTAGTATGCCGAGCCTGCTGATCTTCTTGATTGCGCGCATGATCTATTCCGACGGGCTCAGCGCCATCTTCACGTTCGGCGGCATTTACGGCGCGTCGGTGTTCGGCTGGGGGCCGCTGGAACTCGGCCTGTTCGGGATTGTGCTGACGCTGGTCGGCGCGTTTGGCGCGCTTGTCGGTGGACGATTGGACGACAAGGTTGGTCCGAA
>JAYUCQ010000311.1:0-4115 GCA_043740265.1 Hyphomicrobium sp. | reverse complement strand
GTCGAGGGACCGGCGGCGGCGCTTTGGAGACTAGAAGATAACCGGTCCGGCAGTCTAGCGCGTCAGCAGCACGAACTCGGTGCCGACCCCATTCTCGCTGGCGCTCAATTCCCGGTCGGAGATAATCAGCGATGCGCCGGGCCGGGCAAGCTCAGAGATGGTCTCGAGAATGTCCGGTGGAATTTTAATTGAATCGAGCGCGGCACGCGCCAACCGCGCACTCGTCTCAGGCGTTTGCGGCAGCGAAGCCTCGCGCCGCTTCTTGCGCGACGGCCCGTCAACATCGGCGTCGCCGTTCGCTGGCAAATGGGCGCTGACGAGCCGCCAATCAAAGGTATTCGGATCGGCTCCGTACCGCATCGCTGTAAAAACGTGCGTGCCGTAGCGGCGGCCCGGATCTGTGATTGTGATCGGCGCTTCGAGCAGTGGCTCCTGGCCGAGGCGAATATAAATCCGTTCGGCTTTTAAACTGATAAGGACCGCTACGGATTTGCTGCGCCGGACGGTCTGCTTGTTGGTTTCGATCAGATCCGATTGAATTGAATGCAATTGGGCGAGCGTTTGACCGACGTCATCGAGTGCGGCAGCGCGTGCCGTCTCCGTGGCGGAGGATGTTGCCTGAGCTGCGGCGAAATCCATTTCCCGGCGGGCTAAGTCGTTGCGCGCCCCATCGGCATCGATAGCAGCGTCGAGGATCGCGTCTTCCAATTCCGCCTCGCGGTCGGCGCTGCGCTCAGTGTCTTTGGCGGCATGTTTCGGAGACGCCGCAGCAAGTGGCGTTCCCCCCATATAGGCTTCAAAGGCTCGGCGCGCCTGAGCCAGCTTTTTGTCGGCGGCGTCGATTGCGGCGTGCAGAGGATTGATAATTTGCTTCGCAGCATCGAGTTTCCCGGCCACGGCTTCGGCATCGCGAACTGCAATCTTGGCCTTTTCGCTGGCGGCCATTTTTTGCGTCTCAGCCGTTTTTAATGCGGCCTGCAGTTTCGCCGCCTTTTGTGCGAACATGCGGTCGGCTTCGGCGCGCGACCGGGGGCGCTCGGGCACAAAGGCATTGGGGTCGCGCACGGCTTCTGCCAGCGCGGGGCTGACGCCGAGGAAACGCGGAATTTCCGATAACGCATCGCCGGCGGTGTCGTTGATGGCGACTTTCGTCGTGTCCGTCATCGTCCGCTCACTCGCAAATTTTGGCGTTTCGGCAGGAAGTGGTTTGAACAGATTGGGATGTTCGAATGGCAACGGCTGGGTTTCGTCGGGCGTGACAATGACGCGGGCACCGACCTTGGTGATATCGAAAAACGACTTTGCGAAACTTGCCGGCAGGCGGATGCAGCCGTGCGAGGCGCGATAGCCGGGAACAACACCGGCGTGCATGGCAATGCCCGACCACGTCAGGCGCTGCATGAAGGGCATCGGTGCGCCTTCGTAGATGTTGCTTTCGTGGTATTCGCTTTTTTCCAGAACCGAGAAAACGCCCGTCGGCGTATCAAAGCCAGGCCGTCCGCTGGAAATCCGCGATTGCGCAACCTCGCCAGCAGCATCAAAGGCGCGCAAGCGTTGTTTGCCAATTGATACGAGGACGAGTACCGGACTTTGCGTCCGCGCGGCTTCCGATTGAATTTGCGGGCGAAGCGATGTTGTTCGCGCGGTCGCCGGAGCGGGCGGTGCGAACGCGGCTGCAAGTGCGAGGCCCAGGGCGCATACCGCCACTGGCTTCCGAGCTGAACTCAGATTGCGCCCATAGAACTGGACCACACTGCGCACGCAAATACCCACCCGGCTTGATCTCATGGCCCCACGTACAGCCACACAGACGTCACATACCACGGCAACACTTGTTGCTTGGTTATCAGACATTTCGCGCTCTGCGCAATGCCGCGATCCCAGCTTGGGCTATACAATCTGGAAGATGTTGCGCAGTTTCAACTGTTTGCCTATGAGCTGCGCAAGAACTGCCGGAAACCGCAGGTATTTACCACGTCCGCAGACGGTATGGCAGCTTTGCGCTGGCGAGCTTATGTGACGGGCCCTAGTGTCGAGGCGGTTACCCCCCGGCCGGCTCGTCGCTCGCCACCGAACTGAATGGAAGCCGATGTCCACACCCGTCCAGCGCCGCCGTCTTATGGCGCCCGATATTACGGCCCGCAAAGGCAGCGAGCCCATCGTTGCGCTCACCTCGTATCATGCCCACACCGCCGCCATAGCCGACAAGCATTGCGATTTTCTGCTCGTTGGCGACAGTCTCGGCATGGTGATGCACGGCTATGAAACCACCGTGCCGGTGCCACTTGACCTGATGATCATGCACGGCAAAGCCGTGGTGCGCGGATCGAAGCACGCGTTGATCGTCGTCGATATGCCGTTTGGCACTTACGAGGAAAGCCCGTCCGTCGCCTTCCGAAACGCTGCACAGGTGATGAAAGAGACGGATTGCGGTGCCGTTAAAATTGAAGGCGGGCGCAGAATGGCTGAAACCATTCGCTTTCTCGTAGATCGCGGCATTCCAGTCATGGCGCACATCGGATTGACGCCACAGTCGATCAACGTCCTTGGCGGCTTTAAAACCCAAGGCCGGACAATGGACACCTGGGCGGCAATCGAGGAAGATGCCCGCCTGGTGACCGAAGCGGGGGCCTTTGCCGTGGTTCTTGAAGCCATGGCGGCACCACTCGCCGAACGCATCACCAAAGCGATTTCCGTTCCGACAATCGGTATCGGCGCGTCGCCCGGCTGCGACGGTCAGATCCTGGTGATGGAAGATATGCTGGGGCTGTCGCCGCGGGTGCCTAAATTCGTCAAAGAGTTCGGTGCCATTGGCAAAGCAATTGACCGGGCCATCGGGTCATATGCGGGTGAAGTCCGGGCCCGAACCTTCCCGACAGCGGAGCACACATACAACCTAAAAGCCACACTCGACGGCGGCGAACCTGCGGCCAACCCGGCCCGGGACACGAAAAAGCCGAAAAATCAGAGGAGTTAGGTCGCAGGCAACGGCCGTCCACTGGCGAATGCGTGGCGGCGCGCTCTGGGACTTGCCCGCCACGGGGGGGCGGTTATCTATGCCGGACCGTGACGGCTGGCTTTTGGTCTAGTGTGCGGCGCCGGATGCAAGCAGGAGAATTAGGCGGCTATGACGGACGAAAGTGACAGCCTGTTGCGCGAAGTGGACGACGAACTCCGCCGCGAACAGATGCAGAAAATTTGGCAGCGCTACAACGGCCTCATTTTGGGTGGAGCGGCGCTGATCGTGCTGGGCGTCGGCGGTTATAAGGTCATCGAGAGCCGCCGTATCGCCGCCACTGAAGCGGCAGGAGCTGAATTCAATTCGGCGCTCAAATTGAGCGAAGCCAGCAAGACAGACGATGCCGTCAAAGCCTTCCAGAAAATTGCCGACACCGGACCCTCTGGTTACGCCGCCTTGGCGAAGCTGCATTTGGCCGGCGCCCATATCAAAGCTGGCAAGCCGGCCGAAGCTCTGGCAGCCTATCAGTCGATCATAGACTCACCCGGCTCGGACAGCCTGTTGAGAAACTTCGCGCAGCTGCAAGTGGCGACACTGAAGGTCGGCGAAGCTGACTTTACGGAGCAGCAGATTCGGCTGCTACCATTGGCCGGTGATGATGGCGCGTTTAAAATCACGGCACGCGAATTGTTAGGCTTATCGGCATTCAAAGCCGGCAAACTTGACGAAGCCCGCAAGTATTTCGAACCGCTTCTGATAGACCCCAATGCGTCGCGGGCCATTCAAGAACGCGTCAAGATTGTGATGGGTGAAATTGCCCGGGCGGAGACGGCAATGGCGCAGCCCGCCGCCGCAATGCCTGCCGCGCAACCGGCGCCCGCAGTGCCAACGCCCAAGGCAACTGAGGGAAAGCCGGTCGAGCCGGACAAGAAATAACGGGCCGGATCGGACGACGGGAATTGGGGAAGCAGTTGAACCAAAGCGCATTAAGTACAACCAAGCGGATATGCGGCGCGACTTTAGCAGCGTTTGTAGCCGTTGGAATTTCTGCGTGCGCTGGAGACGGTCCGACGTTGCCCAAGCTGACCGACCTCAATCCATTCAAAGAAAAGCAGCAGGCTCTCCCTGGCCGCCGCGTTGCCATTGTCCAGACGAC